>JAOBJS010000028.1 GCA_025728375.1 Candidatus Lightella neohaematopini | reverse complement strand
ATTGTACCTGCAGGAGCTGGAATAGCAGATAAATTAATTAATGCAATTTTTAAGGCATTATATATTAAATCATGCATATTAATATTTTTTTCAAAAAAATACTTATAATCTGTTCTCTTACTACTACTATTAGATCCCCATTCAATTTTATTATCTTGCTCTACCTGAATATTTATTGATAAATTTACTAATGGTCTAATATCAGCAGTTAATATTCCATCTGATGTAGCAATTAATATATACTCATACGAACTAGATAATGTTATAATAACTTCTTTTACTCTCCGATCCATATTTCTTGCTGTGTGATTTATACTATACAATAGTGATATTTTATCATCTATATTAAAACTATTTAATGGATTATCATGAGAATAAATATTATGCTGTATATTTTGAGGAGTTAATACTTTTATTTTAAAAGTACCACATTGATTAGTAATATCACGAGCTGATATAATACTTTTGTGCAATGTATTATTACTAATTTGATTAGCATAAGCAAATCCAGTTTTATTATTACGAATAACTCTAATACCAACTCCATTATCAACACTATAATTACTATGTTTAATAATATTATTTTCCATTACTAATTGTTCGTAATATGATAATTGTATGTATATATCAGAATAATGTATATTATAATTATTAACAAATTCTAATGCAGAAAATAAATCATTAGATGTAATATTATTTTGTGTTAACAATATGTCAATAACTTTATCTAGTATCATATTAATATAAAATAATTTGAGTATATTACATTAAAATAAAATATTATAAATAACAATTATATTACATTATAAATCTTGAACAAATTAAATAATAAATTTGGATATATACCTAATACTAATAATAACAGAGAGAAGATTATTGTATATACTAAACAAATTATTTTAGCTATATCATAGCTAATAATATTATTATAATTTGCGTGTTTATAAGTACTGCCAATAATACGTAAATAATATATAAAACCAACTATAGTAGTTACTACCATAGTAATCATTAACCACCAAATATGATGATTACTAATATATAAAAGCATATAAAATTTATTAATAAATCCTAAAGTTATTGGCACACCAGATAATGATAATATATTAATTATTAGTAAACTTGTCAACAGTGGGTATTTATAAAATATTCCATAATACAATGATAGTGGTAACATATCATGTTTATCACTTTGATAATTATTAATTATATGTATAATTGTAATAATATTCAAATTAGTAATAATATAGTTCACAATATTACTAAATATTACTGGTATAAAAGTATTATCATAATATGCAATTACTAATCCAATTGATAAATAACCAATATGTGATATTGAAGAATAAGCAATTATTTTTCTAAAGTTAGTTTGGCTTAATGTCATTAGATTACCTATAATAATAGATAAAATAGATATAGCTATCACTATATGTATAAAATTATCATTATTCAATAAATTATATAATACTAATTTGAATAATATAACAAATGTAGCTAATTTAACTGTTATATTAAGCATAATTAAAATTGGAATTGGCACATGTTGGTAAATACTATTAACCCATAAATGACATGGTACTAATGATAATTTAAAACAAATACCAATTAATAGTATAATTAATCCTGATATATAAATTTGTTTATTATTAATAATATGTTTTGTAATTAGTAGTAAACTATGACTACTATTATAAATTAATAACGTACCTAACATAATTAATAATAGTGTTACAATAGAAATAATCATATATTTAATTGATATACTAACTACATAATAATTAGTTTTATAATTTATTGTTCCAATTAAAGATATAGATGTTAATTCCATACCTAATAATATAATTGCTAAATGATTAGTGTTTATTAATAAGTAAGAACTAATAATTGCAATTAAGATAAATAAATAAACTTCATCATATCTAATACTAGATAGTTTCATCCAATTATTAATTAGTATAATATTAATTATACTAATTAATAATATTAATACGCTAAACAATCTTGTATGATTATCAATAACAATTAAATTATTAATATTAATTATATTATGTTTATTAATAATTGTAATTATTAACGCACAGAATACTCCAACAATAGTAATTATATAATTAATTATTGTTGTACAGTTTAATATAATCGTACATGTAACTAAAAATATTGATCCAACAATAATAATTAATGGCAGTAATGTAAACAATTCATAATTAATCATAATATTAAACATATACTTATATATTATTTTTTACTAAAATAAAATACTTAAAATTAGTTGTGGATATAAACCTAATAATAATATTATTGCTACTACTAATAATAGTACTAATTGATCTTTTTTAGTAATACTAAACATAAGTCTATTAGTTAATTTATATTCACCATAACATACTAATTGTATTACTTTTAATGAAGGTATAACCAATAACAATAAACTTATAGTAGTAATTATTGTTAGTACTGGATTAATATTAAAATTAGTTAATAATATTATAAATTCACCAATAAAATTACCAGTACCAGGTAATCCAAATATGGAAATAACTAATATTAATAATAATGCTGGTACAATACCCATATTATTCCATAACCCACTAATATTATTAATATTTCTTGTACCTAAATATTTATGAAAATATCCTGCTACAATAATTAATCCAGCAGTAGATATACTATGCGATAATATAAATACTATAATACCAAAATAAGCAATATTATAAATATTATATATTGCTATTAACAGTAGCCCCATATGTGATATATTTATGTATGATATCACTCTCTTTATATCTGTTTGATTAAACGACATTATAGCACCATAAAGAATATTAGATATACCAATTATAGATACAATTAATATAAATTTATCAGAACTAATTGGAAAAAAAGGTATACAAAAACGTATAATACCATATATTGCTATTTTTAACAAAAATCCATTTAAATCCATAGCTCCATTAGCTGGAGCATATGTTTGTATGTCTACATACCAGCTATGTACAGGGATAATAGGTATTTTAATAGCAAATGCTATAAATAATGTTAACATCAATACATATTCAGTGTATTTATCTAAATTTAAAGATACTAAATCTTGATAATTAAAACTCCATATACCATAACTATTATGGTATATGCTAGCCAAGGTAACAATAACACTTAATATACATAAACTACTAATTTGAGAATATATAAAAAATTTAGTTGCAGCTTTTAGGCATAAAGTTTTATTGACTGATTGATTATAACCGAAATTAGTAGTTAAAAAATATATTGGAATATTAACTATTTCCCAAAAACATAAAAATAAAAACATATTAATTGATAAAAATATACCAATAGTACTACTAATAATAATTAGTATATTAAAATAAAATAACCCTATATTAGAATAATCACTTACTGATATACATAATATTGATATTAATCCTAATAAAATTGTTAATAGTAACATAATAATTGTTAAATTATCTATAGCTAACACAAAATTAATACCAATAGTTGGTATCCAAGGAATATTATATGTTAATAACCACGATGTGTGGTTGGAATGTATTGTGTTTTGACATACTTGGTATATTAAAATAAATAATAATACCTCTACAAATAGAGTAATAATCGCAATAATGTGAGGTAAAATATTACTAATACGCTCACATTGCCAACATAAAATACCACCAATTATAGGAATAATTATTAACCAGATTAATAACATAATAAGTGATTACAAAAAATATAATA
>JAOBJS010000027.1 GCA_025728375.1 Candidatus Lightella neohaematopini | reverse complement strand
TCCGGAGTACATTTTTTACCTAATACTAATCCAGATGATTTAGGATATAAAATAGTAGTTGTTAACATAAGTGATATAATAGCCATGGGGGCTAAACCAAAATGGATTACTATATCTTTAATATTACCAAAATATAATGAATATTGGTTATCTCTATTTAGTAATGAATTATTTAAACAATTAAATTACTATAATATTTACTTAATAGGTGGTGATCTTAGTAATGGTAAATTATTAAGTATTACAGCAACTATATATGGAATCGTACCAATAAATAAACAGTTAACTAAATCTAATATGAATATAAATGATATGATCTATGTTACTGGTACACTTGGAGATAGTGCTTACGGATTAGAAATTTTAAAAAATAATGTTGAAATCTATAATAGAAAACATAAATTATATTTTATAAATAAACATTTGAGACCTAAGCCGCCATTAAGATTTGGCCAAAAAATTAGAATTATTGCTAATTCTGCTACCGATATTTCTGATGGCATTTTAAAAGAAATACATAGTATGTTAATTAATACTAAATATAGTGCTAAAATATATCTTAATTATCTTCCATTATCCAAAAAATTAAAAAAATACGTTAATTATAATGATGCATTAAATTTAGTATGTAATAGTGAAGATTATGAATTATGTTTTACTATTAATAAAAATAATATCAACCTATTACATAAATTAAATAAAAATACTAAAATTACTTATATTGGGAAAATTATCCCCTATATAGGAAAAAAATTATTACTATTGAATTATAATAGTAAATTTCTAAAAAATCCATTAGGATATGATCACTTTAATTAAAAAATAATTTACTTTTAAGTAAATGAATATTTATAAAAATAATTTATATAAATTACTATATATTGTCGTCATTGGTTTTGGTGTAGGATATTTACCGTGTTCTGGTACTATAGCTACTATTATTGGTAGTGTGATATGGTATTATATTATATCTATTAGTAATTTTACTATATTAGAATTAATAGTAATAACTATATTAAGTACATTATTTTGTCATATTATTAATAACTATTCTAATATTAAGGACCATTATTCAATAGTATTAGATGAATTTATTGGTACCGGGATAGTAATTTTACTATTACCTAGTAAATCTTTTATAGAAATGTTATTAGGTATACTTTTATTTAGAACATTAGATATTATTAAGCCATGGCCAATAAGTTGCTTAAATAATATAGGTAATGGTTTTGGTATTATGGCTGATGATATACTAGCTGCATTAATAACTGTTAGTATTATTCTTTTATTAAAGAATTTTATTTAACCAACTATTAATTTTTTTGTATATACCTATACTATCCAAACCTAAATTAATTTGTATTTGTTTTTGATCACCATGACTGATAAATAAATCCGGTAATCCTATATTTAATACTTTTACAGATAATTGATTATACATAATAAATTCATTAACAGCACTACCAGCACCACCTATAATACTATTTTCTTCAATAGTAACAAAAATTTTGTGATTATGTGATAATTCTTTAATTAATGAAGTATCTAGTGGTTTTACAAATCTCATATCTACTAAAGTAGTGTTAAGTTTATTAGCAACTATTAATGCTTGTGCAAATAATGTACCAAAATTCAATATTGCTATATTATTTCCATAACGATGAATTACACCTTTACCTAAAGGTATTTTATATAATTTAGTTATTTTATTAATTCCAGTAATTGTTCTTTTTGGATAACGTACCACACTAGGATTAGTTTGATGTTGATAGCCAGTATATAACATTAATCTACATTCATTTTCGTTACTTGGAGTCATAATAATAATATTAGGTATACATCGTAGATAGGATAAATCAAATGATCCTTGATGAGTTTTACCGTCAAATCCTACTATTCCACCTCGATCAATAACAAATAAAATAGGAATATTTTGTAATGCTACATCATGAATAATTTGATCATAAGCTCGTTGTAAAAAAGTTGAATAAATAGATACAACTGGTTTATAACCACCAATTGATAATCCTACAGCAAAAGTTACAGCATGCTGTTCAGCAATAGCTACATCAAAAAATTGTTTCGGATATTGACAAGAAAAATTATTCATACCAGATCCATAACTCATAGCAGGAGTAATCGCAACTAATTTATTATCTTTAGCTGCAGTATAACATAACCAATCACCAAAAATATTAGAGTAAGTAATAGTATTATTTTTTAATAATAGGCTATTATTTGATATACTGTATTTGGGTACCGAATGCCAATTAATTGGATCTTGTTCTGCTGGTAAATAACCATAACCCTTAACTGTTATCAAATGTAATAATTGTGGACCTGATTTCAAACGCAAAATACTTAGTATTTTAATTAGTTCTCTTAGATTATGTCCATTAACAGGACCAATATAATTAAATCCTAAATACTGAAATAAGTTAACTGCTTTATCAGTATATATATTATTATATTGTGATGTAGTGGTTTGCTGTATTATTTTATTTGTTTCTTTTACGGTATTATACTTTTTAATATTTAATAAATAATTATTAAGAGCTCCAATATTATTGGAAATAGACATACCATTATCATTTAATATTATTAATACATTTGGTTTAATATCACCAGCATGATTCATTGCTTCAAAAGCTATACCTGCTGTTATTGCTCCATCTCCAATTACACAAACTACGTGTCTATTCTTATATTGTTTTTTCATTGCCATTGCTATTCCAGAACTAACACTAATTGAAGTAGATGAATGCCCAACCGTTAATACATCATATTCACTTTCTTCTCTTGAAGGAAATGGATGTAATCCATTAATTTGTCTAATAGTTTTCATAAAATTACGTCTATTAGTAATTATTTTATGAGGATAAGTTTGATGACCAGTATCCCAAACTAAAAAATCTATTGGAGTATTATAAACATAATGTAGGGCAACAGTTAATTCTATTACGCCTAAACCAGAAGCAAGATGACCACTAGATTGATTAACAGTATCTAATAAAAATTCCCTTAATTCATAACATATGATATCAAGATCTTTAACTGATAATCTACGTAATTCTATAGGATTATTAATATTAGTTAATATTGTATATTTATTTTTTTTTATTATCATAATTATTACTATTATATAATAAATATTGTTAAAATTATTATGATAAGTAAATATATTATAGTTACATAGAATTTAGATAATTTATTACCATATAATATTAGTTATTGTTAATAACATTAAGTTCTTTATATTTTATCATATTAAGTAATTTTATATTTTCGTAAACATATAAATTATATAATCTTGCACATTTTATGATATAACCGTTTATGTAGTCTATTTCTGAATATCTATTATTTTTTATATCCTGCAACATAGAAGATATATTATTTTTAGTACTATTTATAATGTTAATAACTAATATTACTAAATCTTTAGTATTAATAAATATACCCATATACTTTAATATACTGGATAATTCTTTACATATAGAAAAGATACTCTTATTATATTTCAATAATTCACCATTTTTACAGTTATATATTGTTGTTAGAGGATTAATAACACAATTAACTACTAACTTTTTTAATTTAACAATATATATATTTTCATACCAAATAACGTTTGTTAATGCTAAATTTAATTTCTTTATTAGAATATCATAATTAATATTTTTTATTATACTGTTTATTTTACCAATTATTGTTAATCCTTTATGGTTATGATATATTGTCTCGCTTTCTTTATATACAGCATGGTAAGTTATTCCAATTAATAATGGTTGTTTAATAAATAATAACTTTTTTTCTATACCTAAACCATTATATATTAATAATATAACACAATTTTTGTTAATAAAATTTATTATTTGTTTTAAAGAATAAATAATGTTACCAATTTTTAATGTTACTATTAATAAATTACTATTATTTAAATGTAACGTATTATTTGTTGGTAGTATAATACTATCTTTTGTGTTGTTGGTATGAATAATATTAATACATATACTACCTTTTTTATCTTTTTTTAACCACCCTTGAACATTATTGCCATTTTTAGTTAAAAAATATGCAAATAACCTACCTAATGCCCCACAACCTAATATTGTAATGTTCATTTTACAAATTATTTTTCCTTTAATTTATTAAAATTTTTAATAATTATAAATAACCATAATAGTAATATTATTATATTAATAAATAATACAAATTTTACTGATTTAGTAATATTTAATATTAATCCACTAATTAAACCACCAATAGCACTACCTAAAAATTGATTAGTAGAATATAAACCTAATAATGTACCATTGTAGAATGGTATAATATTAGTAGTTATTTGTCTCAAAAATTGGGGTAATATTGCCTCTATTACACTAAAAGATATAAAAAATAGTTGTATGCTAATTATTAATGATAATTTACTAAAAATAATTATTTTTAGTAATATTGATATTAAAAATATAATTATAAAGTTAATTAATATGTATAATATTTTATATTTATATTTATTAAAAATATTAATTAATACAAATGTAATTATAAAGGATAATGTGCTATATAAATATACCTTCCAATGATTAGAATAATTTATACCAATTTTAACTAAATCATATGGTATAGTTATAAAATTTGATACTAATAATATATGTAAACAAAATATACTAAAATTTATTAAAATTAAATTTTTATTAAAAATTATACTGATTATACTTAATTTAGGTCTATTTCTTATTATATTATCTGATGTTATATTTGGTATAATAAAGTACGTAATAATAATTCCTAATAATGATAATATAGTTATAAATATAAATAGTGCATTAAAACTAACTAATTCAGTTATCATTGGACCAAATACTATTGAAATAATAAAGGATATTAAAAAACTAATTCCTAAACACATCATAGCTGTAGTATAATATTTATTATTAATAGAATCATATATGATACTCATAATCACTGGACTAATAGCACTTATTCCTTGTATACATCTACCTATAATTAGACCAATAATACTGTTTAATTCAATAATTATTATATTACCAAATAAAAAT
Organism: Candidatus Lightella neohaematopini; assembly: GCA_025728375.1. Taxonomy (GTDB): domain Bacteria; phylum Pseudomonadota; class Gammaproteobacteria; order Enterobacterales; family Enterobacteriaceae; genus Lightella; species Lightella neohaematopini_C. Next base: position 125 of record JAOBJS010000027.1, on the reverse strand, counting down.
ATTATTAATCCTAATGTAATTAAATTTTTACGATTAAATTTATCTGCAGCAATACCAAATGGTACTTGGCATATCATTTGCATAATACTATATACACTAATAGATATTCCTATTAGGAAATCATT
>JAOBJS010000026.1 GCA_025728375.1 Candidatus Lightella neohaematopini | reverse complement strand
CATAAATAGCCATTCCTGCATTAATAACACCACCAGGAGAGTTAATATAAAGATGTATATCTTTTTCAGGATTTTCTGCTTCTAAAAATATTATTTGAGCAACTATTATACTTGCCATATAATCTTCTATTTTTCCAGTTATAAATATTATTCTTTCTTTTAGTAGACGGGAAAATATATCATATGCTCGTTCACTATACGATAGTTTTTCAACTACAATTGGAACTAAATTATTACTATAATTTTTCATGCTAATATGTGAAATCATCTTATTCAACATTAATTTATTTCCTTATATAATTAAATATTCTAAAATTTTGATATTGTTAATTAATCTTACGTAGAACCATAATAAACCAATTATAAACATAATGTTATACTAAAAAAAAATATAATATATTATAATAGCTAATTATATTAACTAAACAGTAAGTAGTAAGTAGTACCAAATAAATTACATTGACTTTTGATATAAATTTTATCTAGTTAATAAATAATTTTTACGAGAAAATCTTTACTATTGTTATATTTTAAAATAAAAAAGTAATAGTTTTTATTGAAAAAAATTACTATGTCCACAATTATATTATGTTATAATAAGATATATCTTTTTTAAAAAAGATTAATGTTGTGTAATTTTTATTAATTAGTTTAACTGTATTAACTTATTTTCTATTTAAATATTAGTTTTAACAATTAAATGTTAATAACATGATAATTTCACTAGATTAGCATGAATATTATAAAAAAGTTTTCTTTATCCTTAATTATCATCACATTATTTGGTTGTGATTCTAAATTATTAGTACTTAATCCAACTGGAAAAATAGGTATAGAAGAAAAATTAGTTATAATAACAGCAATGAAACTTATGTCAATTATTGTTATACCAGTAATAATAATGACTATATTCTTTGTTGTTAAATATAGATCATCAAATACTACAGCATTGTATGCACCAGAATGGTGTAAATCTAAAACTATAGAATTATTTATATGGATTATACCTTTTATAATTGTACTAATATTATCTAGTATTACAATAGATAGTGTTAAAAAATTAGATCCTAGTAAACCGATAATAACTTCTAATATTTCACCTATTAAAATAAATGTTATATCATTAAATTGGAAATGGTTATTCATATATCCTGATTTTAAAATTGCTTCAATTAATGAAATATGTGTTCCGGTAAATGTACCAATAATCTTTAATATTACTTCTGATTCTGTTATGAATTCATTTTTTATACCTCAATTAGGTAGTCAAATTTACGCTATGAATAACATGTGTGCTAAATTAAATCTCATTGCCAATAAAATTGGTGTTTATAAAGGCATATCATCTAATTTTAGTGGTAGTGGATTTTCTGGTATGAAATTTAATATATTTGTTGTGAATAATAATAAGTTTAGTTCATGGATTAATAAAGTTAGATCTTGCAAAAATAAACTAATTAGTTTTTTAGATTATAAAAAATTATCTTTACCTAGTAAATTTGATTCAGTAAAATACTTTTCTGAAGTAGATAATAAAATTTTTTATCATATTATAAATAAAAATAATTTAAGTAAATAACTACTAATTAATACTATTTTATAGTGTTTAATATAGAAATTATTTTAATTATAGGAAAATATAATGTTTGGTAGACTAAAAATAAGTGATATTCCGTATAATGAACCAATTATCGTATTTACTTTTATATTTATTGCGTTAGTTAGTACAGTTACAATATTTACTATTAGCTATTTTGGTAAATGGAAATATTTATGGGATAATTGGTTAACTTCATTAGACCATAAAAAAATTGGTATAATGTACATAATAACTTCAATAATAATGTTATTAAGAGGATTTATTGATGCTATTATGATGAGAACTCAACAAATGTTAGCATCTTCTAATATGCAGGAAGGATTTTTATCATCTCATCATTATAATCAAATTATTACTGTTCATGGAGTTATAATGATAATATTTATGGCTACTCCATTTATAATTGGTTTAATGAATATTATTATTCCTTTGCAGATAGGTTGTCGTGATTTAGCTTTTCCATTTTTAAATTCTCTAAGTTTTTGGTTATTTATGGTAGGCGTTATATTAATAAACTTATCATTAGGAATAGGTGAATTTGCACAAACTGGATGGACTGCCTATCCACCATTATCTGAAAAAACTTATAGTCCAGGAGTTGGTGTAGATTATTGGATTTGGAGTATACAAATAGCTGGAGTGAGCACTACTATTACTGGGATAAATTTTATTGTTACTATATTATTTATGCGTATTCCAAATATGAGTATAATGAATATGCCAGTTTTTACTTGGACAACGTTATGTACAAATATACTAATTATTGTCGCATTTCCAATATTAGCTGTAACTATTATGCTGCTAACTTTAGATCGTTATTTAGGAATGCATTTTTTTACTCAAGACATGGGTGGTAATCCAATGATGTATATTAATTTATTTTGGTCTTGGGGTCACCCTGAAGTGTACATATTAGTGTTACCAGTATTTGGTATTTTTTCTGAAGTAGTTGCTACTTTCTCACAAAAAAGTTTATTTAATTATAGAACATTAATTTTTGCTACTATAGCTATTACAATATTAGCGTTTTGTGTTTGGTTACATCACTTTTTTACTATGGGTGCTGGATCAAATGTTAATTCATTTTTTGGTATTATGACAATGATAATTGCTATCCCTACTGGTGTAAAAGTATTTAATTGGTTATTTACTATGTACAGAGGAAAAATTATTATTAATACAATTATGTTATGGACTATTGGATTTATTATTACATTTGTAATTGGTGGAGCAGCAGGGGTTTTATTAGCACTACCAACAGCGAATTATGTTTTACATAATAGTCTATTTGTTGTTGCTCATTTTCATAATGTGATTATTGGTGGAGTCTTATTTGGTTGTTTTGCTGGTGCTACTTATTGGTTTCCAAAAATTTTTGGTTTTACATTAAATGAGACATGGGGTAAAATATCTTTCTGTTTCTGGATCATTGGTTTTTATATAGCATTTATGCCTTTATATGCATTAGGATTTATGGGTATGACTCGTCGTTTAAGTCAATCTATAGATTCAAATTTTCATAATTTACTGACTATATCTTTTATTGGAGTAATAGTTATAATGCTTGGAATATTATGTCAAATAATACAAGTAATAATTAGTATAAGAGATAGAAAGAATAATATTGCTATTAATGATCCATGGAATGGAAGAACTTTAGAATGGTTTACTTCATCACCACCATTAATATATAATTTTTCGATTATACCTAAAATAAAAAACACAATTGATACTTTTTGGTTTATGAAAAAAGATATAAAAAATAATACAAGATTAAAATATCAACCAATTTTTTTACCTAAAAATACAAGTTTTGGCATAATAATTTCAATATTTGGATTATTATTTTGTTTTTCTATGATTTGGTATATTTGGTGGTTATCATATGTTAGTATGTTAGGAATAATTACTTCTATTATTATATATAATATTAAAAATAAGGAATATTATTATTTTTCAGTTAATAAAATAAAAGCTATTGAAAATAATAAATACACTAAAAATAACTAAAAATTATGTTAAATTTTAATAACAAATCCTCAAAAATTAATCATATTAATATAAATAATAATATATTTGGTCTTTGGATATATTTAATGAGTGACTGTGTGTTTTTTTCAGTACTATTTATTAATTATATTTTATCGTATAATAATATGTTATATACTATTAATAATAATTTCTATAACATACCACTTATTTTAATTGAAACATTAGTTCTTCTTACTAGTAGTTATACTTGTTGTCTAGCTAACTATTATTTTAATGCTAATAAAATAAAGTATGTAGTTTATTACTTATCAATAACTTTTCTTCTTGGAGTATGTTTTTTGTATATGGAATTATATGAATTTATTCATTTAGTTAGAAGTAATTTAGGTCCAGATAAAAATTATTTTCTTTCTAGTTTTTTTACGTTATTAGGAATACATGGAATACATATAGTAGTTGGATTAATTTGGTTTATAACATTACTATTACAAATTTATTTAAATAAATTTGATAAGATAAAAAATAATTTATATTGTTTAGGCTTATTTTGGCATTTTTTAGACATAGTATGGGTGTTTATTTTTACAATTGTTTATTTATTTAGTTTTAGTATTCTTAAGTAATAAGATTATTAATTATGAAAAATAGATATTTATTTGGATTTTTGTACTCAATAATATTAACAATAATTCCATTTATTTCATTAATGTTGCTAACAAATAAAACAATAATATTACTAACATTAGTTATTTGTGGTATATTACAGGTAATAATACATTTCTTTTATTTTTTAGATTTTAATTTATATTTAAAATATAAATGGTATCTTATATCTTTATTATTTACTTTGATTATTATAACTATATTAATTACTGGTTCAATATGGATTATGTATCATATGTGTAAAAATCTATTAATATAAAAATATTATTAATATATAAATGATAACAAAGTATATAAAAAGTATAAAACTTAAAATTGTTATTGGTAATTTATTATCTCTAATTAGTGGTTTTTTATTATCTTCTAGAATTACGAAAGTAATAGATATTAATTTATTAAATTACACAATATTAGGAATGTTTTTTTTATTAATATCTAATTGTTTATTAAATAATTATATTGATAGAGATATTGATCCAATTATGGATAGAACTAAAAATAGATTATTAATAAATAATAAAATATTATCGTTATCAATATTATTAGTATCTATTATACTAGCTATATTAGGATTAATAATACTATTTATTACTAATAATTTATTAGTTTTTATTTTATCTATATTTGCTACTATAATATACGTAATATTTTATAGTCTTTATTTAAAAAGATATTCTTTATACAGTACACTAATAGGTAGTTTGTCAGGAGCAATGCCACCAGTTATAGGATATTGTAGTGTACTAAACTTTAATTTTGAGTCGTTAATATTAATGCTAATATTTATAATATGGCAAATACCTCATTTTTATTCATTATCAATTATATATATTAATGACTACAAAAAAGCTAATATTCCAATATTACCTTTATATTATGGTTATTTAATTACTAAAAAATATATTATTATTTCTATAATTCTATATATATTATTAATATTTTTATTATATACCATAACTAATAATAATATATATTTTATTATTATCAATATTCCTATTATGATATTATGGTTATTTATGTCATTAAAGAATAACAATATAGATAATTGGGCCAGAAGGATATTTATTTTATCCATTATAAACATTAATGTATTTAATCTATCTATATTAAGTTATTATAAGATATAGTATACATTTTATATCTACATGAAATAATAGATATTGAATAAATATATGGATGTTAAAACAGTACGTATTATTATTGGCACATGTACTTTATTTATTATAAGAATAATTAGTACATTCATTTTATTACCAGTAATTACTAGCTATGGTAAATTATTT
>JAOBJS010000025.1 GCA_025728375.1 Candidatus Lightella neohaematopini | reverse complement strand
GATTTTAACATATAATGTAACAAAAGAGATATTAGGATTAATTCCAAAAGATAGAGAAGCAAGTTATTTACCATTTAAGTATAAAAATAATATTATAGATTATGGTATTGCTATTTTATTTAATCATCCTAATTCTTTTACTGGTGAAGATATGTTAGAATTACATTGTCATGGTGGACCAGTAATATTAAATACTTTATTAAAATATATTATTTCATTACCTAATATTCGTATAGCTAATCCGGGAGAATTTTCTATGCGTGCTTTTTTGAATAAAAAAATTGATTTGGTACAAGCTGAATCTATAATTGATTTAATTAATTCTAATTCATTAGAATTTTCTAAAAAATCAATAAATACATTTAATGGTAATTTCTCTTATAAGATTAAAAAATTAATAAGTACTGTAGATAATTTATATTGTCACATAGAAGCTATGATTAATTTTCCTGATGATCAATTGGAGCAATTATCTGATAATACTATTATTTCTAACTTAAATGATATGATTAATACAATAAATAAATTAAATGAACAGGTAAAAAATAATATCATACTACGTGATGGCATTAAAATAGTTATTATTGGAAAACCTAATGTTGGAAAGTCTAGTTTATTTAATGCTTTAATTGGACATAATAACGCTATTGTAACCTCATTTCCCGGTACTACTAGAGATGTGCTAAGATATTTTATAAACTTAGATGGTATAACACTAAATATTAGTGACACAGCAGGAATTCATAATACAAATAATTTTATAGAAAAAATAGGAATTAAACATTCTTTAAAGGAAATTAGAACAGCTAATCATATATTATTAGTAGTTGATAGCACTACTTGTGAAATTAATAAAATAAATTATATTTATGATGATTTTGTTGAAATAGTTAAAAATATACCAGTTACCATTATTCGCAATAAAGCTGATCTCAGTCATGAAAACATTAATATTAATAAGTTAGAAAAATACCATATTATAACAATATCAGCTAAATTGAAAAAAGGATTAAATTTAATTTTTAATCATATAAAAGATTTATATACTAAAAATAACTATAAATTTAATAATATAAATAAACATAGATACTTTAATATATTAAATAACGCTATCTTACATTTAAAACGCAGCAAAGAAAATTATTTATATTATGATATTTTATTAGAAGAATTAAAACATGTTAAATACTATTTAGACAGTATTATTGGTAATGTTTATAATAATGAATTATTAAATAAAATATTTTCTAAGTTTTGCATTGGTAAATAATATTAAAAAATTTTAAAAAGGTAAATCATCATCAAAATTTATTGATAAATCTTTATCATCTTTATACGTTTTTGTCTCTTCGTTATTTAATTGATTAGATGTATTATTTTTAATATTATTATTCTTAACTTTATTACGACCACTAATAATATTCAATGTACCATTAACACCCACTATGATTTCTGTAGTATAATGATCTATACTATTTTTGTCTTGCCATTTTCTTGTTTGTAGGCTACCTTCTATATAAATTTGCGAGCCTTTAATTAAATATTCTCTTGCTATTTCTGCTATTTTTCCAAAAATAACAATTTTATGCCATTCTGTTTTTTCTTTAACTTCTCCTGTTTGTTTATCGCGCCATGTATCGGATGTAGCTAGACTAATATTAGCTACTATATTACCGTTAGCCATATAACGTATTTCTGGATCATTACCTAAATAACCTAGTAAAATAACTTTGTTAACTCCTTTCATATATTTTCCTATTTATGTAATTAATGTTTTATTTTTAATATATATAATTGTAATCAGAATAGTTATCAAATCTAGACCAATGACCATTAAACATTAATTTAATAGTACCAATTGGACCATTTCTTTGTTTACCTATAATAATTTCAGCAATACCTTTCATGCTATTATCGTTATAAACTTCATCACGATATATAAACATAATTAGATCAGCGTCTTGTTCTATAGAACCTGATTCTCTTAAATCTGAATTTAGTGGTCTTTTATCAGCACGTTGCTCTAAGCTTCTATTAAGTTGTGATAAAGCTATAATTGGTATTTTTAATTCTTTAGCTAAAGACTTTAATGATCTAGAAATTTCTGCTATCTCTAATGTACGATTTTCAGCTAAATATGGAACTCTAATTAATTGTAAATAATCAATCATAATTACACTTAATCCTTGATGTTCTTTATATACACGACGTGCACGAGCTCTTATTTCAGTTGGAGTTAACCTAGAAGAGTCATCAATATATATATTTTTTTTACTTAGTAAAATTTTTATAGTGTTAGAAATTTTAGTCCAATCATGATCATTTAATTGACCAGTACGAATTTTACTTTGTTCTACGCGTGATAATGATGCTAACATTCTTATCATAATTTGTTCACCTGGCATTTCTAAACTAAAAATTAGAACAGGCTTATCTTCTGACATAGCTATATTTTCGCATAAATTAATTGCAAATGTAGTTTTACCCATTGAAGGTCTAGCTGCTATAATGATTAATTCTGATTTTTGTAATCCAGCGGTTTTAATATCTAAATCTTTATACCCACTAGATATTCCAGTAATACTGCTATTTGGTTTTTTATAAAGTTGTTCAATTTTATTTATTGTACGTTCTAAAATATTCTCAATATTTTTTAAATTATTATTTGTATTTGTTCTATTTTCGGAAATTTGAAAAATTAATGATTCAGCTAAATCTAATAGATCTGAACTACTACGACCATTAGGATAATAACTAGCATCTGCTATTTCATTTGCAACATTAATTAATTCTCTTACTATAGCATACTCTTTTATTATAGTTGCGTAAGAAATTATATTTATAATGCTGGGTGTATTTTTTGACAATTCAGCTAAGTAAGCACAACCACCAACAACATCTAATTTATTTTTTTGTTCTAATGATTGTGATAAAATAACTAGGTCAACTGGTCTACCATTATTTAATAAATTTTGTATTTCACAAAAAATTATACGATGAACATTACTATAAAAATCATTACTATTAATTATAGTGATAATATCATCTAAACGTTTATTATCTAATATCAAACTACCTAATAATGATTGTTCTGCTTCTATAGAATATGGTAATGATTTATAATATTTATGATTATTGTTAAATAATTTATTATTAGTTAGATTCTTATTTAAGAACATATTTAAATATATAACCATGTTAATTTAACATAATTTTATTAAATTGATAATTATAATAAAATAAATGCTAAATATTATCAATATCTAAATAAATAGATTGTATTTTTTTAAATAAATTATATTATATAAGTAATAATTATTTATATCCTAAAATATAAATATAATTTTTAGTTGTATTTATAATAAAATAGATAATTATTGAGGATAATTATTATGCATTTTTGGAAAAATATATTTTTCTTATGTATATCTTTTGTATGTAAAAAAATTCTAAATATTAGAACATATCAAAGTAATTTACTTGGTACAAATCATAAAATTAATAATCAGTTGATTTATTTAGTATTAACTAATTCTAAATTTTATTTAATATTATTATATATTCAATGCAGAAGATGTAATTTACCAAATCCATTAGATGATATATTAACTAATAATAATAAAAAAATATCTAGATATTTTTGTGTAAAAGAAAAAAAGAATTATTTTAAGTATATGTATTATAATAAAAATATTAATAAATTTAATAATTATTTAAATCTAGTTGTTAACTATTGTGACAGCATTACAATCATTCTAGTAACAATAATTAATAATAAGAAAAAATTATCTTTTTATAAAAATTCTTACTTTTTTATAAATAATATAATTAATTTTTTTGTAAAAATTACTAATTTTCTGTGGATAAAAAAAGATAATATAATATATTTTTCAAGACCAATATCATCTTTTTGTATTTATAATAAATTAAATAATATTACATTAAATAATACTAGTAAAGTGTTGAGAATAATTAGTCTTTATTTTATAAGACAAAAAACAATAATAGTTGGATCAAGTAATTTTAATATGTATGATATTAATGATATTATTTACAATATTAAACAATATGTAAGAAATAATAAAATAAATAGATTAGTTTTTAGTAAAAAAAATATTGTTAAATTATTTAAAGAAATATCGGCTAATTTTTCTTATGAGGCTTTTAATCTATGTAATAATTTATTTCAATTCTTCTTTAAGAAAATACATAATACTTTAAAAGTATATAATATAAATAGAGTTAGATTAATTGCTGAGAAAAGACATAAAATTATTTATATTCCATGTCATCGTAGTCATATGGATTATATTATTATTTCTTATATATTATATCATAATACACTGTTACCACCATTTATTGCTGCTGGAATAAACTTAAATTTTTGGTTAATTGGAAATTTAGCTAGATTATTAGGAGCTTTTTTTATACGACGTAATTTTAAAAATAATAAATTATATTCTATTGTTTTTCGTGAATATTTTAATCAACTATTAAGTAATGACAATACTATAGAGTATTTTATCGAAGGTAGTAGATCACGTACTGGGAAATTATTAACACCTAAAACTGGTTTATTAAGTATAATTATAAAATATGTGTTAAATAATATGCATAAACCAATTACCATTATTCCAATACATATTAGTTATACAAAAGTCATAGAAATAGATTATTATAATGCGGAAATAAATAATAATATAAATAAAAAAGGTTATATTTTATTTTTATTTGAACAAATAAAAAATATTTATAATATAAATACTACCTATATTAATTTTGGTCAACCTATAAATATAAATCAAATAATAAAGAAAACTTATTATCTAAAAACTGATAAAAAATATGCTACAATACTAGTAAATAATATTGCCTATAATATTATGAGTAAAATTAATAGTGCTGTAGTAATTAATATATCTAATTTATGTCTTACGATTTTATTAGATTCTAATGACTATACACTAACAAGAATACAATTATTTAAACAATTATTATGTTATTTAAACTTATTAGATCGGGTTTCATACTTACCAGATTTAATAATTAAAAATTATAATAATAAAAAATATTGGCTAAAAAACTTTTTAGATAATAATAAAAATATTATTTATAATCGTAATACTCATTTAGTATCTCTAATTAAAGATAATGTTTATAATATAAAATATTATAAAAATAGTATACAACATGTATTAATTTTACCAGCACTAATTGCTAATATTATATATACTAATGCTAGTATTAGAAGAACAAAATTAACATATTTAATTAATTATATTTATCCAATAATAAAATTAGATTTTTTTATTAATATTCATACATTAGAATTAAAATTATTAATTAATAAAACTATAAATGAGTTTATTAGACAACACCTACTGTTAGATAATAATAATAAATTATTTTTAACTAAACATTATAAAGTAATAAAATTATTAGCTAACAGTGTTTATAAAGTATTATTACGTTATATAATAATATGTATATTATTAATTAATAATATCGAATTAAAGTTTATAAATTTAATAGATAATTGGGATAAAATACAAAATAAGTTAAATATTACACAAGATATACATAATATATTTGATAATATATCATTTAACAATATTGCATTAATTTTTCGATCGAAATATCGTTATAAAGATAACATAAATATTATTAAAATAAATAAGTTATATAATATTTTTAAAAAGCTTATTACATAGTTTTATTATATTATTATATTATTAATCCAATTAACATTAGTAAACCAATGAAATTATTAATTGTAAAAGCTTTGTAGTAGTTATTTATTTTTTTTGTACAAATTAATTTATATTGATAAAAAAATATAATACTAATTATTAAAATACTAATTAATAATATGTATTTTTTAATATATAAATTAATAATTAATAATAATAAAATAATTACAACTTGTAATATAATAAACATTTCTAATTTATTAAATAACATAACAATAGACTTAATCCCTAATTTAATATCATCATCTTTATCAATTAGGGCATAAATACTATCATATAGTAATACC
>JAOBJS010000024.1 GCA_025728375.1 Candidatus Lightella neohaematopini | reverse complement strand
TATTATTGTTTCTAAAGTTAATAGACATGATATAGTATTATTATCACCAGCATGTGCTAGTACAGATCAATTTAAATCATTTATAGAAAGAGGAATATTATTTACTAATCTAGCAAAAACTTTATATTAAAATTTTATTTTAAAATTTACAAATATTAATTAAATTTATTTTATTGATAATTTACTAAAAATTTAACTATTCTATTATTACTATTAATAAATAGTGTTACTATTAATAATTGTAGAATATATCAGTAATAATTTTTATATGCTTAATAAAAATAAACATTTAGTCATAGCAACTGGGGGTACCGGTGGTCATATTTTTCCTGGTATAGTAATTTCACAATATTTTAAATTAATTGGTTGGCAAGTAAGTTGGATTGGTTGTTTAAATAGAATGGAAAAAATTATTGTTCCAAAATTTGGTATTAATATTGAGTTTTTAGAAATAAATAACTTTCATCTCAATAATCTATATGTAAAAAAGATATTATTTACTTTAGATATATTTAAAGCAATAAAGAAAGCGCGAAATATTTTGTATTATTGGAAACCAAATATCGTATTATGTATGGGTAACTATATTTCTATTCCTACAGCAGTCGCTGCAAAAATAATGAATATTCCTATTATTATACACGAACAAAATGCTATAGTTGGAAAAGCTAATAAATTAATTAGTATCTTTGCACAAAAATGTACTCAAGCATTTCCAAATACTATTAAAAATGCTATTGTAGTTGGTAACCCGATAAGATCAGAAATATTAAATATTCCTAAACCGATAATTAGATTAAAAAATAGAACTGGTATAATAAGAGTTTTAGTCCTTGGTGGTAGTCAAGGAGCTAATATTCTTAATAAGGTTATACCTATAGTAACAAAAGTATTAAAAGAAAAAATTATCGTATGGCATCAGGTAGGTTATGGATATTATAATTTAGTAAAACATACTTGTAATATATTAAATATAAACAATATAAAAATAACTGAATTTATAACTAATATAGCTTTAGCATATTCGTGGGCTGATATTGTTATATGTAGATCTGGTGCACTAACTATTAGTGAATTAGCAGTAGTTGGACTACCATCTATATTAGTACCATATATACACAAAGATCAGCAACAATATTTTAATGCGACTTTATTAGTTAATGTTGATGCTGCGATTATTGTTAAACAAACAGATTTTACTCCAGATAAAATAATTAATATATTACTAAATATCAATAGAAAAAAATTATTTACCATGGCTTGTTGTGCACAAACTATAGCAACATATAACGCTACACAATGTATAGTAAAAGAAATAAATAATATAATTAAGTATTAATTTATGATAAATCTATCTTGTATTAAAAATATTCACTTAATAGGAATTGGTGGTGTTGGAATGAGTGGTATAGCAAAAATTTTAATACTAAAAGGCTATAAGGTTAGTGGTTCTGATATATCTTCTAGTGTTATCACTAAACAATTAATAGCATTAGGAATAAATATAACTTTTTATCATCATAAAAATAATATTACTAATACCAATTTAGTAGTATTTTCTAATGCTATAGATGATAATAACCCAGAAATATTAGCTGCTAAAAAATTAAATATTCCTATTATTAGTAGAATTAAAATATTATCATTGTTAATGAAAAATTATTATAATATTATTATTTCTGGAACTCATGGTAAAACTACTACTACTGCTTTAATATACAATATATTTAAAGATAATAATTTACAACCTACTGTAATCAATGGTGGATTAACTACATCATCAAAAATATATTCATATTTAGGTAATGGTAAATACTTTATTATTGAGTCTGATGAAAGTAGTAAATCATTTATAAATTTAAATCCTACAGTTAGTGTAATTACTAATATTGATAATGATCATCTACGTATTTACGGTAACTTAGATTGTTTAAAACAAACATTTATTAACTTTTTAAATAAAGTTCCAATAAGTAGTTATATAGTATTATGTATAGATAGTTTACCAATAAAAGAAGTATATTCTAGTGTTAAAAAAAATATCATTACTTATGGTTTTAGTAAACAAGCAGATTTCCGTATTATAAATTATTATCAGTATAAAATATATACATCTTTTATTGTTAAGCAAAAAAATGGTATTGACATAAATGTGTCAACAATAATTCCTGGTCATCATAATGCATTAAATATAACAGCAGCAATTGTAGTTGCTCTAAAAGAAAAAATTAAAATATCCAAAATAATCAAAACGATTTCAGAATTCTGTGGAGTAAAAAGACGTTTTTCTATTCTAGGAGAATATAATCTTAATTATATGAATAAGAAAATAAAAAAGATCACACTAATAGATGATTATGGTCATCATCCCACTGAGTTAAAAACAACTATAAATACTATTCGTATTGGTTGGCCTAGTAGAAGAATTATTATGATATTTCAACCTCATAGATTTACAAGAACATATGATTTATATAATAGTTTTGTTCATGTATTATCTAGCATTAATATAACATTAATACTGGCAATATATTCAGCTGGTGAGAAACCGATTAAAAATTTTAGTAGTAAATTATTATGTTCATCATTAAATCGATATAGTAAAACTCGTTCTATACTAGTGCTAAATATTGATAAATTAATCTCCATACTAATGTCAATTATTAAAAATAATGATATTATTATAACTCAAGGAGCCGGTACAATTAGTAATATTGCTACTTATATAAATAAGTATATGATAATTAATCAAATTAATTAATCGTAATAATTCTAAAATTAATTAAAATTATTAAATATAATTTTATAAATTAAGTATTTTAATATATAAATAAAGTGACTAAAATAAATTTTTAGTAGTCTAATTTAAGTAAACTTAATAATAAATTATATTAACCAGCAATAGACTTATTTATTTAAATATTTAGTTTTATGTTATTAATTACAAAATAATTGTATTTGTACTTGAATAGTAAATATACTTTTATATGGTTAAACAACGTACTATAAAAGATACTGTAAAAATTACTGGTATTGGTTTACATACTGGAAAAAAAGTCAATATGATACTAAAACCGTTACCAGAAAATTCTGGTATTATCTATCGTAGAATTGATTTAACTCCTCCCAGTAGATTTTATTATTGATATTAATACTGTATGTGATAATAAATTATGTACTTGTTTAGTTAATCATGATGATATTCGTATTTTCACTATAGAACATTTACATGCAACATTGTCTGGTTTAGGTATTGATAATATACTAATAGAAGTTGATGCGCCAGAAATTCCTATTATGGATGGTAGTGCTTATTGTTTTATTTATCTAATACTTAGAGTTGGTATTTGTGAATTAAATGCATACAAAAAATTTTTTCTTATAAAAAAGCCTATACGCGTTCAAGAATATGATAAATGGGTTGAATTATTACCATTTAATGGATTTAAGTTAAGTTTTTTTATTGATTTTGACCATCCAATTATTAATTTTAATAAGCAATATTATAATTTAAATTTTTCTTCTATTTCATTTATTAAAAATATTAGCCCAGCTAGAACTTTTGGTTTTATAAAAGATATTAAATATTTACACCAACATGGTTTAGCGTTAGGTGGTAGTATTGATTGTGTAATTGTAATTGATAATAATAAAATTTTAAATAAGGATGGATTAAGATTTAATAATGAATTTGTACGTCATAAATTATTAGATGCAATAGGTGATTTATTTTTATATGGTTATAATATTATCGGTGAGTTTAATGCTTTTAAAGCCGGACATGCTATAAATAATAAATTATTAAGAACAATAGTGTCTGATCCGGATAGTTGGGAATTAATCACATTTAGTAATGATCAAGAATCACCAATAAAATTTAATGTACCAAGTAGTATTATTAATAATAGATTTTATTCTAAATAAAATTTTATTTATAATTTTTGATACATTAGATTTAGTAACATAATATTAGCTAGTTTTTTTAAAGAACTCTTACATTTTCCATGACTATTGTCTACTAATGAGTTAATTGTATTAATACTTTTACTAGTAAATGTAACTTTTTCTATCTTATTATAAGATACACTAACATTAATATTACTTAGTAATAAATTAGGGCTAATTTTAATTATTATATTAGATAAACTAGGTAAAATATTTGAACGTAATTTCGTCATTAGCTTAGTATGTAAATTATCTAAATAAAATTTCCAACTTACATCACTAACACCTATTATTAATAAATTATTACGAAAATTTATTACTTGACAATATGGATGTAATTTTTTTGGTATTAGTTTATATAGTAAGTTATTAATTCTAATTAAAAATATAATCTTTTCTTTAAAAGGAAGTGATACACTATGGTATTTTAGTGATGTATTACAGCTTAAAAAATTAACAATATAAGGTTTTTTTAACATACTAATTACTTTATCTATTAAATATTAATTATTATAATATATAATTTATAAGTTAATGTTACTTAATGTCATAAAGTATTTATTTTTTTTATAAAATTATTGTTACAATATTAGTTATTAACTAACTGTTTTAATAAAACTTAGCTTATTATATAATATATAATCAAATGATTATAAAATTTCTCACCAAAATTTTTAGTAATCGTAATACTAGGATAATACGTAATATACATAAAATTGTTGATGTTGTTAATAATTTAGAACAAAAAATGTCAAATATGACTGATCGGCAATTATCTAATAAAACAAATGAATTTCGTTCTAAATTAGCTAATGGAATTAATATAGATAATTTATTACCAGAAGCATTTGCTGTAGTTCGCGAAGCTAGCAAACGAATATTTGGTATGCGTCATTTTGATGTACAAATAATAGGTGGAATTATATTACATTATCGCTGTATTGCAGAAATGCGTACTGGTGAAGGTAAAACATTAACAGCTACTTTACCAGCATATTTAAATGCTTTAACTGGATATGGTGTACATATAGTAACGGTAAATGATTATTTAGCTCAAAGAGACGCAAAACAAAATAAACCGTTATTTGAATTTCTTGGATTAACTGTTGGCATAAATTTACAAGGATTATCGATTCGTCAAAAACAATATGCTTATAATGCTGACATTACTTATGGTACTAATAATGAGTATGGTTTTGATTATCTACGAGATAATATGATACTTAATAAATCGGACAAAGTACAAAGAACCTTATATTTTGCATTACTTGATGAAGTAGATTCTATTCTTATCGATGAAGCTCGTACTCCTTTAATTATTTCTGGTACATCTAAAGATAATACTTTCTTATATAAGAAAATAAATAAGTTAATATCAATTCTTAAGTATCAAGAAAAAGAAGATACTTATAAATTTTACGGTGACGGGCACTATACTATAGATAAAAAGACTAAACAAATATATCTAACAGAAAGAGGATTAATTTTAATTGAAAAACTATTAGTACAATTTAATATATTAGATTCCAAAGAATCACTATACTGTATAAATAACATTATGCTTATGCATCATGTAATTGTTGCATTAAAAGCTCATAATTTATTCAATAAAAATATAGATTATATTGTTAAAAATGGTAAAGTTATCATAGTTGATGAACATACTGGACGTGTGATACCAGACAGAAGATGGTCAGATGGTCTACATCAAGCTATAGAAGCTAAAGAAAATTTAAAAATCCAAAATGAAAATCAAACTCTAGCTTCTATTACATTTCAAAATTATTTTCGTCTATATTATAAATTATCAGGAATGACTGGTACTGCTAGTACAGAAGCTACAGAATTTAAATCAATTTATAAATTAGATACAGTAACTATACCTACTAATAAACCAATGATACGTAATGATTTACCTGATTTGGTGTATATAACTGAAAATGACAAAATAAATGCTATTATTAATGATATTAAGTCTTGTATTAAGCGGCAACAACCAGTTTTAGTAGGTACTATCTCTATTGAAAAATCAGAATTAATTTCAAGAAAATTAAAAAAACTTGGTATTAATCATAAGGTATTAAATGCTAAACATCATG
>JAOBJS010000023.1 GCA_025728375.1 Candidatus Lightella neohaematopini | reverse complement strand
ATAATAAGTATATACCTTGAGTGTCTACATAAATTATTGTTATATTATTTAATAACTAAAAAGTCCTCTTCGTCTAGTGGTTAGGACATCGCTCTTTCACGGCGGCAACAGGGGTTCAAATCCCCTAGAGGACGACTAATATTTATTTAAAATAGTATTACTTTTAAGTAATAAATTTTATGAATAATATTATGACTATATCATTAAAGCTGATTAATACATTTGGTCTTAGTGCAAAAACAAAATTCTTAATTGTAATAAATACAGAGTATGATTTACTTAAATTATGTAAATATTTACAAAAAAAAAATAGTTATCGGTTATTAATTTTAGGTAATGGTAGTAATATTATATTTTTAGAAAATTATCATGGTATGATATTACTTGATCGTGTTTATGGTTTATTCTTTAAAGAAGATAGATACTTTTGGTATATTCATGTTAATTCTGGAGAAATATGGAGTAAATTAGTATATAAATGTTTAAAATTAAATATTTTTGGTTTAGAAAATTTAGCTATGATTCCCGGAAGAGTTGGAGCTTCAGTAGTACAAAATATTGGTGCTTATGGTAAAGAACTAAAAGATTTTTGTGAATACGTTGACATTATACATTTTAGTAGTAGTTATAAAATTAGATTAAGTAATAGTGATTGTAAATTTGGCTATCGAAATAGTATTTTTAAACAACAACTATTAAATAAGTGCTATATTATCTCATTAGGATTAAAAATATCTAAATTCTGGCAACCAAAATTATATAATAATTTAAGTAAATTAAGTAATTTAGTTACTCCTAAGAATATTTATGATGCTGTTTGTAAAATACGTAAATATAAATTACCTGATTATAGATTTGTTGGTAATGTTGGTAGTTTTTTTAAAAATCCAATAGTTAACATTACTAAGTTAATAAAATTAAAAAATTATTTTCCTGATATAATTTATTATAGTTTAAATAAAAATACAAAAGTGATATCAGCAGCCTGGTTAATAAAGTATTGTGGATTAAAAGGATATAAATTTGGTACGGTATCAATATATAGTAAACATGCATTAATATTAATTAATAATGGATATGCCAATAGTCAAGATGTTATTAAATTAGTACGTTATATTCTAAAAAAGGTAAAGAATTACTTCTCTATATTACTGGAACTAGAAGTTTGTTTAGTTAACAAATATGGTATTATTAAAAATTTTAAATGAAGAATATTAAAATATTAAAAAAAATAATTGACATATTATTAGATGGTAAAATCCATTACTTTTGTGAAATAAGGAACTACTTAATTTTTAATAATATTAATTATTATATTAATTTAGCAAATAAATTAGGTTTATCTATAATAAGTAAATCTAACAATAGTTATCAACTATTAAATTCATTTACTTTATTAAGTAAAAGTATTATTATAAGTCATTTAAAATTAAAAACAATAAAATTAATAATTATCCCGATAGTTAATTCAACTAATAAGTATTTTATAAACAAGTTAAATAATATTAATAGTAAATGTTGTGTTTGCATATCAGAATATCAGACTAAAGGTATGGGGCGAAATGGTAAAAAATGGATAAATAGTTTTGGTAATAGTTTATGTTTATCTGTTTGTTGGTTGCTAAAAAAACCATTACCATGCAATACTATTGGTATAGTAATTGGTATTATATTAGTTAATTTATTAAAAGAATTGGGAATAAAAAATATTGGTATTAAGTGGCCTAATGATTTATATTTAAGAAACAAAAAATTAGCGGGTATTCTTGTAGAAAAAATTAGTATTAATAATAATCATTATTATATTATAGGTATTGGTATTAATTTAAATATAAGTAATATTAATAATTTATTACATGAATTAAATAATAATTGGATTAGTTTAATTGATATTGGTATTACAATTAATCGTAATATATTAACTGCAAAGATAATTAATTCTATATATTATTGGTTAATATTTTTTGAACAAAATGGTTTTAATTATTTTTTTAATTTATGGAAAAAATTAGATATATTTATTAATCATCGGGTGTTGTTGCACAGTCAATTTTATGATAACAATTTTATATGTGGTATTAATAGAGGTATTAATCAACATGGTGCTATATTAATAGAAACAAATAATGTAATTCATGCTTATTATACAGGTAGTTTATACTTAGATCATTAATAATAATACTTTTAATAAAAATGAAAAGAGTTGGATTAGTTGGTTATAGAGGAATGGTTGGTATAACGTTAATTCAACGTATGCTAGAAGAAAATGATTTTGACTTTATTGAACCAATATTTTTGTCTACATCAAAAAAATTATTAGCTACTCCCAGTAATTGATAATAAACATTGGTTATCTAATGATGCTTATAATTTAGATTTATTAAGATCACTAGATATTATAGTTACTTGTCACGGAAGTAATTATACTAATAAAGTATATTATAAATTACGTTCTACTAAATGGAATGGTTATTGGTTAGATGTCTCATCATCATTACGAATGAATAATAATAGTATTATTGTATTAGATCCAATTAATTTGTCATTAATATTACGTGGTTTAGATAATGGAATTAAAAATTTTGTTAGCGGTAATTGTACAGTTAATTTATTATTAATGTCATTAGGTGGACTATTTGTCAATAATTTAATTGATTGGATATCAATAGCTACATATCAAGCTATTTCTGGTGGTGGAGCCAAATATATGTTGGCATTAATTAATCAATTTAAATCATTAAATATATTAAACAACAATAATTTGACTATTAGTAATTTAACTACTATAGAGCATGTTATTAGAAAAGATATTTTACATCATCGTTACCCAATAGCTTATAATATTATTCCATGGATTGGAAATAAAAAAATAAATGAACAAAGTTTAGAAGAATGGAAAAGTCAAGTAGAAATAAATAAAATTATTAATACTATTTGTTCTCCTATTAAGATAGATGGAATCTGTGTTAGAGTAAATACTTTAAGATGTCATAGTCAAGCTTTGACAATAAAGTTAAAAAAAGACTTAAATATTGATACTCTCAAACAAATAATAATAAATCATAATAAATGGATTAAATTTATTCCTAATAACAAAGAGTATTCTATAAATCAATTAAATCCACTTATTATAAGTAATACATTAAATATTGCTGTTGGTAGACTACGTAAATTAAATTTTGGCAAAAAGTATTTAACTTTATTTACTATTGGTGATCAATTACTATGGGGAGCAGTAGAACCAATACGTAGGATGTTAAAATTGCTAATTAATAATAATTAAAAATTTTTATGCTGATAGGCAGACTTGAACTGCCGACCTCACCCTTACCAAGGGTGTGCTCTACCAACTAAGCTATATCAGCTAATTAAATTAGAATAGCGGATAATGGGAATTGAACCCACATAACTAACTTGGAAGATTAGTGTAATACCATTATACGATATCCGCATAAAATAACATATTTAAATCTTTGTCGGTAGTAGGATTCGAACCTACGACCTACTGATTACAAATCAGTTGCTCTACCAACTAAGCTATACCGACAAAACATAATAAAGTATATTAGTATTTAGTATTATATTAATATCTTAAGTTAAGATTTTAATAGAATTAAAAAGATTAACATATGAACTAATTTATATCTTATTATAAACTATTATCTCAAGTGAGTAAACAAATTATTAAATCTAAATACTTTTTATATAAAGTACTAAATACTATTAGTAATACATTAAATATAAAAATAAAAGATATTATAAAAGTATATTTACCATTGTCACTAATGATAAGTAATAATATTAAAAAAAAATTATATTATCAAAATAATCATCAACTTCCTTATATTATAGGGATTACAGGTAGTGTAGCAGTTGGCAAAAGCACAATTGCTAATATATTGAAAATATTATTATATAGTTGGTTATGTTATTCAGTTGAGTTAATTACTACTGACAGTTTCTTATATTCTAATAAAATACTCATCAGAAAAAAATTAATACAAAGAAAAGGATTTCCCTGAATCTTATGATAATAGTAAATTACTAACATTTATTAATTATTTAATATCTGGAACAACAGATAATATCCTTAATATACCAGTATATTCACATATATTATATGATATTATTCCTAATATTAAACAAACAATTTTATTAAAACCACAAGTAATTTTATTGGAAGGATTAAATATACTACAAAATAATAATATTTCAAATATTATTGATTTTTCTATCTATTTAGATGCTCCAGAACACTTAATTAAAAAATGGTATTATAATAGACAAATAAAATTATATAAATATTCTAATATTAGTACGTCACATCGTAAAATCTATTATATTAGTAATTATAAATGGCATAATATTAATAAGTATAATTTGATTTACAATATTTTACCAAGCAAAAAGAAAGCTAATATAATTATTATAAAAAAAGAACATCATAAAATAGATAAAATAATATTTAAATAACTTATAACCATTTCCTTCTTTTAAAATAAAAATATGGAGCTAATCCAGATAATAACATTAATATAATAGCTCCTGGATAACCTAAATACCATTTTAATTCAGGCATAAATTCAAAATTCATTCCATAACTAGAAGCAACTAAAGTTGGTGGTAAAAATACTACTGACATAACAGAAAATATTTTTATTATCCTGTTTTGTTCTATACTAATAAAGCCCATAGCTGCTTGCAATAAAAAATTAACTTTTTGAAATAATGATTCATTATGAGGTAATATTGATTCAATATCACGTAGTATATTACGTGCTTGTTCTAATTGTATTATTGGTAGTTTAGCTTTTTTTACCAAAAAATTTAATGCTCTTTGTGTATCCATAAGACACAATCTAACTTTCCAAGCAATATCTTCTAATTCAGCTAAAGTAGATAAAGCATCATTGTAACCATTAACATAACGACCATCCATAATAATTATACTTAACGATTCTAAATCACCATAGATATGTTCTATTTCATCTGCTAATTGCTCTATTTTTATATCAAATAAATTTAGTAATATTTCATAAGCATTATTAGTACGTAATAACATGTGACTATTAATACGGATCTTATATAAACGGAATACAGGTAATTCTCTTTTACGTATGGTAAATAATCTATTATTACAAATAATAAAAGTTACAGTAGTATTTCCAGCATGATCTTCAGTTTTGTTATAGAAAAAAAATGAATGAATATGTAACCCATTTTGATCTTCAAAAAATCTTGCTGATGATTCAATATTTTCTAATTCAAAATAAGTAGTTAAGTTTTGATCTAATTCATGTTGAATATAATTTCTTTCACTATTACTAGGGTTAACTAAATCAATCCATATTGCATTTAATAAAATGCCAGATGTACTATGATCTAAATTTAGTAAACGATTATCTTTTAATTGAAATGCGTTAAGCATATTACTAATTTTCCTTTTAAGGATTAATTATAACTATTTTAATATTTTATATAAAAATTAATCAATCTGAAAAATAATTTTTTATCTAAAATATATCAATTATCTTATTTATCACTATTGTTGTAGTAGTATATTCTTTTTATATTTAAAATACTATTATTTATTTCATAAATAAATCTAGATGGTTGACAATATATTTTTTTTCCATAAATAAATTTAGTATTAGCATGTGTCATAAATAATTTACTGATTGCTCTTGTAATACCAACATAAGCTAAACGACGTTCTTCTTCTAATTGATTAATATTTATAGATAATTTACTAGGAAAATTATCCTCTTCCATACCTATAATAAATACATATAAAAATTCTAATCCCTTTGATGCATGTATAGTCATTAAGTTTATTGATTCATTATTATTATCAATACTAAAGTTAGTATATGTTAAAAATGATTGTAATAAAAATAGTTTATCTTCAGCATAATTTAATTCAAATTGATAAGCAGCATTTAATAATTCTTTAATATTATCAACATTATTTAGATGTTTAATTTTATCTTCATGAATATACATGTTTAATAAACCAGTATTTACCATAATAGTATTTAGTTGTAGATAAATAGATTGTTTGTGTATATCAGAATATAATTTTTTTATCAGAGAGAGAAAATTACTTATGATATTATTATGATGTACTGATAAAATATTATTTTTAATAATTAAATTACTAGCATGCCAAAAAGATATTTTTTTAGTATTAGCTAATTCTATTATTTTATTTATAGTTCTTTTACCAATTCCACGTTTAGGAGTATTAATAATACGCATATATGAAATATCATCATTATGGTTATGTACTAAACGTAAATAAGCTAATACA
>JAOBJS010000022.1 GCA_025728375.1 Candidatus Lightella neohaematopini | reverse complement strand
CCTACTCACTATGGGCGTGTTTGTCCTATAGAAACACCAGAAGGACCTAATATAGGATTAATTAATTCATTGTCTGTATATGCTCGTATTAATGATTATGGTTTTCTTGAAACACCATATCGTGTTGTAAAAAATGGTATTGTTTCTAATGACATTCATTATTTATCTGCAATAGAAGAAACTAATTATATAATAGCACAAGCTAATACCAATATAGATAGTAATGGCCATTTTATTGATGAATTTATTATTTGTCGCAATAAGGGTGAATCTAGTTTGTTTGCTAAAAAACAAGTTAATTATATGGACGTTTCAACTCAACAAATAGTTTCTGTTGGTGCATCATTAATACCATTTTTAGAACATGATGATGCAAATAGAGCTTTAATGGGAGCTAACATGCAGCGTCAAGCAATACCACCATTAAAAGCAGAGGCTCCATTAGTTGGTACTGGAATGGAACGTATTGTTGCAATAGATTCTGGAGTCACAATTATAGCTAATAGAAGTGGTACAGTGCAATATATAGATGCAACAAAGATCATTGTTAAAGTTAATTCAAATAATATTAATTATAATGACATTGGTATTGATATATATACTTTAACAAAATACACTCGTTCTAACCAAAATACTTGTATTAATCAAATTCCTTGTGTAAATATTGGTGATGTGGTTAATAAAGGTGACGTATTAGCTGATGGTCCAGCTACAAATTTAGGTGAATTAGCTTTAGGACAAAATATGCGTATCGCTTTTATGCCATGGAATGGTTATAATTTTGAAGATTCGATGTTAATTTCTGAAAAAGTAGTACAAAAAGATAGATTTACTACTATTCATATTCAAGAACTATCTTGTATAGCTAGAGATACTAAGTTAGGAGCAGAAGATATTACATCTGATATTCCTAATGTAAATGAATCTGCATTATCTAAACTAGATGAATCAGGTATAGTATATGTTGGTGCTGAAGTAACTGGTGGGGATATTTTAGTAGGTAAAGTTACACCTAAAGGTGAAACTCAATTAACACCTGAAGAAAAATTACTTAGAGCTATTTTTGGAGAAAAAGCATCAGATGTAAAAGATTCTTCTCTAAGAGTTCCAAATGGAGTTTTTGGTACTGTAATTGATGTACAAATATTTACCAGAGATGGTGTAAAAAAAGATAAACGTACTTTAGAAATCGAAAATAATAAAATAGAAAATACAAAAAAAGCTCTTTTTGAAGAGCTACAAGTATTAGAACATAATTTATTTACTTTTGTATATAATTTATTAATAGATAATCATATTAAACCAGAATTAATTAATAAAATACCTAAAAATAAGTGGTTTGATATTAATATTACAAATGCTAATGATAAACAGAAATTATCTATACTTCATAAACAATTTAATAATATAAAGAATAATTTTGATAAACAGTTAAAATTAAAAATAAAAAAAATAACTCAGGGTGATGATTTAGCTCCTGGAATATTAAAAATAGTTAAGGTATACTTAGCAGTAAAAAGATATATTCAACCTGGAGATAAAATGGCTGGTCGTCACGGTAATAAGGGAGTAATTTCTAAGATTTGTCCTATTGAAGATATGCCTTATGACGAAAACGGAGTACCAGTTGACATTGTATTAAACCCATTAGGTGTACCATCACGTATGAATATTGGTCAAATTTTAGAAACTCATTTAGGTATGGCAGCAAAATGTATTGGTAATAAAATTCATAACATGCTACAGCAAAATACTAATATATTAGAGATAAAAAATTTTATACAACAAGTTTATGATGTTGGTAATAGTATAAGACAAAAAGTAAATTTGGATAATTTATCAGATAATGATATAATTAAATTAGCAAAGAATTTACAAAATGGTATACCAATCGCTACCCCAGTATTTGATGGGGCTAAGGAAGAAGAAATAAAACAATTATTAAAATTAGCTAATATAGATACATCAGGACAAATTACCTTGTTCGACGGTAGAACTGGGGAAAAGTTTGAGCGACCAGTAACTGTTGGATATATGTATATGTTAAAATTAAATCATTTAGTAGATGATAAGATGCATGCTCGTTCTACTGGATCTTATAGTTTAGTAACACAACAACCATTAGGTGGTAAGGCTCAATTTGGTGGTCAAAGATTTGGTGAAATGGAAGTTTGGGCATTAGAAGCATATGGAGCTGCATACACATTACAGGAAATGTTGACTGTTAAATCAGATGATGTTAGTGGAAGAACAAAGATGTATAAAAATATAGTAGATAATAATCATACTATGGAACCTAACATACCTGAATCATTTAATGTATTACTTAAAGAAATACGTTCTTTAGCTATTAATATAGAATTAGAAGAAAATTAATTATTTATAATATTATAAAGGATATATTTAGTGGAAAAATTTAAATATTCTTTAAAATTTAAAAATGTTACTGATGAATTCGATAAAATTAAAATTTCCCTAGCTTCTCCAGAAGTAATTCGTTCATGGTCATTTGGTGAAGTAAAAAAACCAGAGACAATTAATTATCGAACTTTCAAACCAGAACGTGATGGATTATTTTGTGCTCGTATTTTTGGTCCTATTAAAGACTACGAGTGTTTATGTGGTAAATATAAGCGTTTAAAACACAGAGGTATAGTTTGTGAAAAATGTGGTGTTGAAGTAACTCAAACAAAAGTTCGACGCGAAAGAATGGGACATATTGAATTAGCATCACCAACAGCTCATACTTGGTTTTTAAAATCATTACCTTCTCGTATTGGTTTAATTTTAGATATGCCACTAAAAGATATAGAAAAAATTTTATATTTTGAATCCTATATAGTAACTAGTA
The DNA here is from genome assembly GCA_025728375.1 of Candidatus Lightella neohaematopini. GTDB lineage: Bacteria > Pseudomonadota > Gammaproteobacteria > Enterobacterales > Enterobacteriaceae > Lightella > Lightella neohaematopini_C. The sequence continues at coordinate 3,927 of JAOBJS010000022.1, read as the reverse complement.
CTAATATATCAGAATTATCATATCGACAAATTTTAAATGAAGAACAATATATTAACGCTATAGAAAATTTTGGTAATGATTTTGATGCAAAAATAGGTGCTGAAGCTATACAATTTTTATTAAAAGAAATTAACCTCAAAAATGAGTGCGATACTTTACGTAATGAATTAAAAAATATTAATTCTGAAACTAAAAGAAAAAAAATTACTAAACGTATTAAATTATTAGAATCATTTATTCAAAGTGGTAATAAGCCAGAGTGGATGATATTAACCGTGTTACCAGTTTTACCACCTGAATTAAGACCACTAGTTCCACTAGATGGTGGTCGTTTTGCTACTTCTGATTTAAATGATTTATACAGAAGAGTAATTAATCGTAATAATCGTTTAAAACGACTATTAGATTTATCAGCTCCTGATATTATAGTTCGCAATGAAAAACGTATGTTGCAGGAAGCAGTAGATGCATTGCTAGATAATGGGCGTCGGGGAAAAATTCTTACTGGAGCAAATAAAAGACCATTAAAATCATTAGCTGATATGATTAAGGGTAAACAAGGAAGATTTCGTCAAAATTTATTAGGAAAAAGAGTTGATTATTCTGGTAGATCTGTAATTACTGTTGGTCCATATTTACATCTACATCAATGTGGATTACCAAAAAAGATGGCTTTAGAATTATTCAAACCATTTATATATGGTAAATTAGAAATTAATGGATTAGCTAATACTATAAAAGCTGCAAAAAAAATGGTAGAAAAAGAAGAATCAGTAGTATGGGATATTTTAGAAGAGGTAATTCACGAACATCCAGTAATGTTAAATCGAGCTCCTACTTTGCATCGTTTAGGTATTCAGGCATTTGAACCAGTATTAGTTGAGGGGAAAGCTATTCAATTACACCCATTAGTATGTGCTGCATATAATGCAGACTTTGATGGTGATCAAATGGCTGTTCATGTTCCTTTAACACTAGAAGCACAATTAGAAGCACGTGCTTTAATGATGTCTACTAATAACATATTATCGCCAGCTAATGGCGAACCTATTATTGTGCCATCTCAAGATGTTGTGCTAGGTCTGTATTATATGACAAAAGATTGTATACAAGGTAAAGGTGAAAATATGATTATTACTGGTCCAAAAGAGGCAGAATATTTGTACCATAATGGGTTAGTTGATTTACATGCTAAAGTAAAAGTAAGAATCAGTGAATATAAATTAATTAATGATAATTTTATAAAACGAGTTAGTATAGTAAATACTACTATAGGAAGAGCAATTTTATGGATGATTGTTCCAAAAGGTTTATCTTTCAAATTAATTAATCAAGTTTTAGGAAAACCTGCAATTACTAACATGATTAATACATGTTATAGAATATTAGGATTAAAAGCAACAGTAATATTTGCTGATCAAATTATGTATACTGGGTTTGCTTATGCTGCTAAATCAGGTGTATCTGTTGGTATAGATGATATTTTAGTGCCAAAAAATAAGGCTTCGATAATATCTGAAGCAGAAAATGAAGTAGCTGAGATTCAAGAACAATTTCAAGCTGGATTAGTAACTGCTGGTGAGAGATATAATAAAGTTATTGATATTTGGACTATTGCTAATGAACGTGTAACTAAAGCAATGATGGATAATTTATCTACAGAAATTATTACTACCAACACCGGTAAAAAAAGATATCAAGCATCATTCAATAATATTTTTATGATGGCTGACTCAGGAGCTAGAGGTTCTGCAGCACAAATTAGACAATTAGCTGGCATGCGAGGGTTAATGGCTAAACCAGATGGTTCTATCATAGAAACACCTATTACCGCAAATTTTAGAGAAGGATTAAATGTATTACAGTATTTTATTTCAACACATGGTGCTCGTAAAGGTTTAGCTGATACTGCATTAAAAACAGCTAATTCTGGTTATTTAACTAGAAGATTAGTGGATGTAGCTCAAGATTTAGTAGTTATAGAACATGATTGTGGTACTAATGATGGTATTGTATTAACTAATATTATAACTGACAGTGATATTAAAGATTCATTAAGTGAACGAGTATTAGGACGTATAATAATCAATGATATCAATATTCCTGGAACTAATGATATACTTATACAATCTGGTACGTTGTTGAATGAATCACATTGTGATATGATAAATCAGTATTCTATAGATAGTATAAAAGTTCGTTCAGTAGTAACTTGTGATACTAATTTTGGTGTATGTGCAAAATGTTATGGTAGAGATTTAGCTAGAGGTAATTTAGTAAATAAAGGGGAAGCTGTTGGAGTTATTGCTGCTCAATCTATAGGAGAACCAGGAACACAGTTAACTATGCGTACTTTTCATATAGGTGGAGCTGCATCAAGAATAACTGTTGATTCTAGTATACAAATTAAACATAGTGGTTTTCTAAATTTAGAAAATACAAAATCAGTAATGAATATTACTAATAAATTAGTTATTACTTCTCGTAACGCAGAGCTAAAAATTATAGATGAATTAGGCCGTATTAAAGAAAAATATAAAGTTCCTTATGGTGCTACTATAAATAAAAATCATGGTGATTTTATTACATCAGGAGAAATAATAGCTTACTGGGATCCTCATAGTATTCCAATACTTACAGAAGTTAATGGTATAATAAAGTTTGTTGATATGATAGATGGTCAAACAATTATAAGACAAACTGATGAATTGACTGGGTTAACTTCTATTATAGTTTTAGATACTGCTGAACGTACTAGTAGTAATAAAGATTTAAGACCAGCATTACACATTATTAATGATTGTGGACAAGATATTTTATTACCAGGCACAGATTTACCTGCTCATTATTTTTTACCAGGTAAAGCTATTATTCAATTAGAAGATGGTACTAAAATTAATAAGGGTGATATTTTAGCAAAAGTACCTCAAGCTACTATTAGTACTAAAGATATTACTGGTGGATTACCTAGAGTAGCTGATTTATTCGAAGCTCGTCGTCCTAAAGAATCAGCTATATTGGCAGAAATTAGTGGTATTGTTTCATTTGGTAAAGAAACAAAAGGAAAAAGAAGATTAATAATAACATCAACAAATAATAGTAAGTTTGAGCATGAAGAAATGATCCCTAAATGGAGACAGTTAAATGTTTTTGAGGGTGAATATGTAGAAAAGGGTGATATTATTTCCGATGGCCCTGAAGCTCCACAAGATATTTTACGTCTTAGAGGGATACATGAGGTAACTAAATACATTGTTAATGAAGTACAAGATGTTTATCGACTACAAGGAGTCAAAATTAATGATAAACACATTGAGGTAATTATTAGGCAAATGTTACGTAAAGCTACCATTATTAGTGGTGGTGACTCTGATTTTCTAAGTGGTGAACAAGTAGAATATGCTAAAATTAAAATTAACAATATTTTACTTAAGAAAAATAAGCAAAAAGAAATTACATATAATAGAGAATTGTTAGGTATTACAAAAGCATCATTAACAACAGAATCATTTATTTCTGCAGCATCATTTCAAGAAACTACTAGAGTACTAACTGAATCAGCAGTTGGTGGTAAAGTAGATGAATTACATGGGTTAAAAGAAAATGTTATTGTTGGTAGATTAATTCCAGCTGGTACTGGTTATGCTTATCATAAAGAACGTAATCGTCGTCGTAAGCATAAAATTACTGCTGATGAAGCATCTGCTAATTTAACTGAATTACTTAATCAAAGTTCATAGTATTATATATTAATTAACTATAAATTATTCTAATTATATTTTAATTAACCTATATTAGTAATAGGTTACTATATTTACTAATTTTAGTATGTTAATAATAAATTACTATTTAAGACTATATTATAGATATAATAATACAAATATCTTGACACAATTAAAAAATAGCGTACCATACGCCACTCATATA
>JAOBJS010000021.1 GCA_025728375.1 Candidatus Lightella neohaematopini | reverse complement strand
GGCCCATAACCGCCACCCAGAAAAATAGTTACTATCATAGCTGATGTTGCAATCATACTAATATACTCACCTATGAAAAATAAACTAAATTTTATACCAGAATATTCAATATGATATCCACTAACTAATTCTTGTTCTGACTCAGGATGATCAAAAGGATGACGATGACAAATAGCTAAACTAGCTATAAAGAAGTTAATAAATCCTAAAAATTGGGGCACAATATTCCACAAATGTTGTTGTGATTCAACTATATTTATTAAATTAAATGACTTAGACTTTACTACTACCCCCATAATAGATAGTCCTAAAAATACTTCATAACTAATTACTTGTGCCACAGCTCGCACAGCTCCTAGTATAGCATACTTATTATTACTAGCCCAGCTAGCTAATATTATTGGATAAATAGATATTCCTGAAAGGGCTAAAAATAATAGTACACCTATATCTAATTTAGATAAAAATATATCAGCTGTAATCGGTATAATAATAAATATTGGTAATATATAGATAAATGATATGATTGGGGCAATATTAAATAAGTATTTATTACTAAATTTTGGTGTCCAATCTTCTTTAAATAACATTTTAATCATATCAGCAACTACTTGTAGTATTCCATATGGACCAACTCTATTAGGTCCATATCTATGTTGTACTAATGCTAATATTCGTCTTTCAACAAAACTAATGTAAGCAGCAGCTATTACTATAATTAGTAATAGCATTATTAATTTTATTAAATTAATTAAATTAAACATAACACGTAGTTATTTTCTTATATTATTAATAGTTAGTCCAGATAAACATATTGGGATTCCAGGAAATCCTATTGGTAAGCCTATATTACCAGAACATAATTTACTACTTAACTTTACAGGTAAAGTAAAATTATTACCCATACAAGTAAAAGTAACTAATGAATTATTTTTAACACTAAGTACTTTTGCATCTTCGCGATTAATTATAATACATGCTGACGAAGTAACTTGCTTGATTACTTTTACTTTTTGCGATGTTTCTTCACTACCAAACATATTCCAATATGGAACAATTAACCATTTACCAGATTTTTTATTATTATTTACATAATTAAAATAATGCATATCCCCAATTTTTTTATCAAATATTTTAATATTTGTATTGATATAATTGTAATATTTATCATCTAATATATTTAGATTAATATCATTATATTTTATTTCGTAATTATTTATATTTTTTTGTTTATTAAAAAACTCTTCATCAGTAAAAAAACACTTACTTTTTTTAGTACATAAATTACCTAAAGCATTGTAACCACAACTACGAGGTATATTTGTAAATGATTCCTGTTTTTTTAAATTATTATGATTTGTATTTATAATATTAATATTACCTAACTTAGGTATATGTTTAATTAATGACCTAGTTACATCATTAATATTTTTCCATTTTATTGGTTTATTTAAATATTCATTATTTATGCTATGTAACCAATACCAACTATCTAATAAATAATTTTTATTATCTAAATATTTATCATATGGTTTAAAAAATTTTTGAATTCTACCTTCATAGTTAATTACTGTACCACTACTTTCTATATTACTAGTAGTTGGTATAATAACATGGGCTTTTTTCATAACATTATTATATTTGTAATCTAACATGATTATTGTATTAATATTATCTAATACACTATCTAACTTATTTTTTAATACATATCTGTATAAATCATTTTCTAATATAATTAACCCATCTGCTATTTTATGTCTTAATAAATTTAAAGCTTGCTCTATACTACCCTGATTTTTAATTAAAGATAAACCAAGACTATTTGCATGATTAGTAACAAAATTAATACCTACATTAATCTTTTTATTTTTTAACGCGATTGCAATATTTGCGGCTGCTTTAATTATACTACTATTAGTAGTAGTGCCACTAATAATTAATACTTTATTAGCATTAGTTAAATTATAGGCAATACCATAAATTTTTTTTATTAATTTATCATTTATATTAACAATCTTAGGTGCCGTATTATCTATTATGTTAGCTAATGTAAATCCAAAACGTGCTTGATCATCTAATGATGCATAATAACACCAGGTTGCAATATCATCTAAATCAGTTATATCAACATTGGTAATAAATAATGAATTTTTTCTTTCCTGATTATAATTTTTTATTGCATCACTATGCCAATTTTTTATATTTATTTTGTTAGTTATATTTGATGTATTATTTATTGCTTGTCTAACAGATAAAGCCATTCTAGCTCCAGTTTCTGAAATGTTTTCTCCTAATATTAAAATAGCATCATAATTCTCTATCTCTAATAGAGATGGTATATAAATACCGCTATTATTTAGTATTTTAAATATTAACAATATCAATTCATACTCATTTTGAGATATACCTAAATAAAAATTATTCGTACCAACTAATTTACTTAAAGCAAAATTATTCTCCATACTTGCTCTTGGAGAACCTAAACCAATAACTCTTTTAGAATTTTTTATTAGATTCACAACTACTTTAATAGTATTTTTGATATCAATTGAAGATATTTTATTAATATTACGATATATTGGATAACGAATAAAATAAGATTTATTTGATGAGTAACCAAAACGACCTAAATCACATAAAAAAAAACCATTAATATCATTATTATATCGATTTTCTATATAACGCAGTGAACCTAAATAAGTACCAATATTAATATTACAACCTATACTACATTTTAAACATATACTAGGTGTTAAATTTATATCCCACTTTCTAGCATATACTTTAGAATATACTTTATTAGTAAATACTCCAGTTGGACAAATTTCTACTAAATTACCTGAAAATTTATTTTCTAGAATTCCATCATTTACACGACCAAAATATATATTATTACCTGATCCATAAACACCAAAATCACTACCTCCAGAATAATTACAATAAAATCTTACACATCGATAACAACTAATACATCTATTCATATGATGATTAATAAATGGCCCTAAATATTGATTTTTATGTATACGTTTATTAAATCGATATCTTCTTATAAAATGTTTATTTAATATAGTCATATTTTGTAAATGACAATTTCCAGCTTCTTCGCAAATTGGACAATCATGTGGATGATTAGTCATCATTAATTCTATAATGTTTTTTCTAAAATTAATAATATCATGATGATTGGTTGAAATAATCATATTTTCATTTATTGTAGTCATACAAGACATAACTACACTACCTATATTATCATGTTGGTTATTATGTCGTTTAACAGCACATTGCCTACATACTCCAATACTACCTAACGCAGGATGCCAACAAAAATATGGAATATTAAATCCTAAAGATAAACAAACATGTAACAAATTATTATTTTCATTAACTGAATAATAATTTCCATCTATATTAATAGTGACCATTCTAATACCATAAATACATTAAAATAGTTATTATATCACAATAATAAGTATATCTACTGTTTTAATCCTAATTTAAATTCAAAATAAAAATATTTTATCGCACTTTTTAATGGTTCAATAGCTCCAGGAGCATGCGCACAAAAACTTTTACCATGCATTAAAGTAGAACATAACTGTTTTAATGTTAAAATATCATATTTAGTACTTTGATGTTTTTTAATTGATTTTAGTAATTTTACAATCCATGGTAACCCCTCACGACATGGAGTACATAAACCACATGATTCTCTTGAAAAAAATTCTTCTATATTACAAATAAAATCTATAATATTAGTAGTATCATCTATAGCAATAGCCATTGCTGTTCCTAGTCTACTACCAACACTAGATATATTAGCAAAATCCATAGGTATATCTAAATGTTCATCTAATAGCAAAGCCGTACTAATGCCACCAGGCAACCATGCTTTTAATTTTTTATTGTTTATTATTCCTTCAGCATAATCTTCTAATAAATTACGAGCAATAATACCAAAAGGTACTTCCCATAATCCTGGGTTATTTACATGACCAGAAAAACCCATTAATTTAGTACCATGATCATTACTATTATTTATAGAAATACTTTTATACCAACTAGATCCATATAATACTATCGCAGGTATATTACAAAGTGTTTCAACATTATTAACACATGTAGGTTTCCCCCATAATCCAATATCAGTAGGAAACGGTGGTTTATATCTTGGATTTGCTCTATGTCCTTCAAGAGAATTAATTAACGCAGTTTCTTCTCCACTAATATAACGACCAGCTCCACTATGAGTAATTAATTCAAAATCAAAATTACTATCTAAAATATTCTTACCTAATAAATTATTATCTAATGCTTCATTAATTGCATAATTTAAATTATTTAACTCATTGTGATATTCACAACGTAAAAAAATATATCCTCTATTAATGTTTAATGCATAAGCTGATATCAACATTCCTTCTATTAATAAATGAGGTAATTGCTCTAACAATACTCGATCTTTATAAGTACCAGGTTCCATTTCATCAGCATTACAAATTAAGTAGCCAGTATTATCTATTGTATTTTTTAAAGTAGCTAACCACTTATAAGATGTAAAAAAACCACTACCTCCCCGTCCTCGTAGCTTAGACTGTTCTACTATATCAACAATTACTTTATTATGCATAGCTAATGCTTTTTTAGCTCCTTGATAACCATATTTTTCCATATATTCAGATAACCATACTGGCTTATTATCATTACGTAATCTCCAAGTTAATGGATGTGTATGTTCTGTTTTTTTTATATTAATCATAAATACTTGTTTATTATATTAATAATATTTTTTTTTAACACTTTAGTATAAATATCATAATTAATCATTATAATTGGACTATGATCACATCTACCTAAACAACCAGTAGGTAAAAACGTAAATTTATTGTCTTTAGTAGTTTGACCTAACTTAATATTTAATATTAATTCAATACTTTTTTTAATACTATTACAATCATTTAAATAACATACAACACTATCACAGTAATATATAATATTTTTGCCTACTGGTTTACAAAATATTTTACTATAAAATGTTGCTATTGATTCTATCTCACTAATTGGTAAATTTAATATTTTTGCAATATAAACAATCTCTTTACTTGATACCCAACCATGTTTAGTTTGTGCAATTTTAAGAGCTTCAATTACTAATGATCTTGAATGTTCATATAATTTCTTTTTTTGATTTATAATTTTATATTCTTCTTTTACTAACATATTTATATTTTACATTAAAATTATTTTTATTTTATCTATCAACATCTGACATTACAAAATCTATGCTACCAAGATAAGAAATTAAATCTGGAATAAAACTTCCTTTAATTACACTAGGAATTTGTTGTAAATGAGGAAAACTAGGAGTACGAATTCTAGTTCTATAACTCATAGCACCACCATCACTAATTAAATAATAACTATTTATTCCCTTAGTAGCTTCAACCATTTGTAGTGATTCATTAGCTAGTATACTTGGTCCCCAAGAAACATTTATAAAATGGTTTATTAAAGATTCTATATTATTTAGAGCATAATTTTTATTAATAGGAGTAGTTATATTATGATATATTTTAAATGGCCCACTGGGCATATTATTTAAACATTGTTTCAAAATATTAATACTCTGAAATATCTCTTCTATTTTTAATATTAATCGATTATAACAATCACTTATTCCATTACCAATTGGAACATCAAAATCAAAATTTTCGTATCCAGAATATGGACGACATTTACGTATATCAAAATTAATACCGGTAGCTCTTAAAGCAGAACCAGTTACTCCCCAGTTAATAGCATCTTTACTATTATAAGCAGCAACTCCTTTAGTACGATTGCGTAATATACTATTATTTATAGAAATTTTTATATAATTATTTAATCTTTTAGGTAACCAATTTATTAATTCTTTTAGTATTTTTTGCCATCCTTTCGGTAAATCACTAGCTAAACCACCAATACGAAACCATGCTGGATGCATTCTAGCACCAGTAATATGCTCTATAATATTATAAATTTTTTGTCTATCAGTAAAAATTAAAAATATTGGAGTCATACCACCTAAATCATGAATATAAGTACCTATATATAGTAAATGACTATTAATTCTAAATAATTCAGATAGCATTATTCTTATTACTTTTATACGTTCAGATACTTTAATTCCAGCTAACTTTTCTATTGCTAATATATACGGCATTTCATTTATACATCCACCAAGATATTCTATACGATCAGTATATGGTATATAATTATGCCATGTTTTAAATTCACTAATTTTTTCTGCTCCCCGATGGTGATATCCAATATCAGGTATACAATTAATAATTTGTTCTCCTTTTAATTGTAAAATTAAACGAAATACACCATGTACAGATGGATGATTTGGTCCTAAATTAAGAAAAGTAAAATTTTGTTGTTGACTACTATCTTCTGTGTTTATTTTCCATGTATCAGAATCAAAAGATATTTTATTATTCATAATAATATTATCATAATAATCATTATTATCATAATTAAGCTCTTGCTCAGTTGCTTTAATTAAATAATCCTTACATAATGGATGACCAATCCAATTTTTAGGCATAATAAGATGAGTTAAATTTGGATGATTTATAAATTTTATACCAAACATTTCCCAAGTCTCACGCTCATACCAATTAGCATTAATAAATATGTTACTTATGGTCGGTACATATAAACTATTTTTTGATAGTGCTACTTTTAGTATAATATCATGATTTCTTTCTATAGAAATTAAATGATAAAATACGGTATAATCTAATTTGGGTATATTTTTAGTGTTTTTTCTTAATCTTTCATCTATACCATGCAAATCGTATAACATGGAATATGGTTTATTTAATTTTTGTTTCAAGAAAATAATTGTTTTTATTAATAAGTCACGACTTATCCATATTATTGGATATTTTATCTTAGTTTTTTGCACAACTAAATTATTTAAACATAAATAAGTTTTTAATTGTTCGATTAATAAATAATTTTTATTATTTTTCAATTTTTTTATCATAATAAATTTATGATACTTTAATATTTTACAATAATTTAAATATTATTTTTTATGTTATTACATTTTTTATAGTAGTTTACATTATCATTTATAACTCGTGATAATGGACGTTTTTTACTTTTTATAAACTTTTGTAATAATAATAGTGCTTGAATATAAGCTTCTGGACGAGGAGGACAACCAGGTATATAAACATCAACAGGTATAATTTTATCCACTCCTTGAACTACA
>JAOBJS010000020.1 GCA_025728375.1 Candidatus Lightella neohaematopini | reverse complement strand
TTAACGGAATTCTTATGGATAAAAAAACTAATACTTTTCGTCTTCCAAAAGATAGTGAACCATTTTCTGCATTAGCTTTTAAAATAGCTAATGATCAGTTTGTAGGCAATTTAACATTTTTTAGGGTCTACTCTGGGATTATAAAGTCTGGTCAAGTATTACTTAATTCAACAAAAAATAAGCAAGAAAGACTTGGTCGTATTGTACAAATGCATGCTAATAAAAGAGATGAAATAAAAGAAGTTAGAGCAGGTGACATTGCTGCAGCAATAGGATTAAAAAATATTTCTACTGGAGATACATTGTGTAGTCCAAATTATCCAATTATTTTAGAAAATATAGAATTTCCTGAACCAGTTATATCTCTATCATTAGAACCAAAAACTAAAATTGATCAAGAAAAAATGAGTTCTGCTTTAATTCGTCTTACACAAGAAGATCCATCTTTCAAATTTTGTATTGATCATGAGTCTGGTCAAACTATCATTTCTGGTATGGGTGAGTTACATTTAGAGATTTTAGTTGATCGTATGTATCGTGAATTTGATGTACATGCTAATATTGGTAAACCTCAAGTCTCATATAGAGAAACTATAAAAAAAATAGTTAAACAAGAAGGTAAGTTTATTCGTCAATCTGGAGGTAGAGGTCAATTTGGTCATGTTTGGTTACGTATTGAACCAATTAAATCCAGAGAAAAAAATTATGAATTTATAAACGAAATAGTTGGTGGAGTAATTCCTAAAGAATATATTCCAGCTATAGATAAAGGTGTTCGTGAACAAATGAGTAGTGGTATTCTTGCTGGTTATCCAATTGTTAATATCAGGGTAACTGTTTTTGATGGATCATATCATGAAGTTGATTCATCAGAAATAGCATTTAAAATAGCTAGTGCCATAGCTTTTAAAGAAGCTTTTATGAAAGCACAACCAATATTACTTGAACCAATTATGAACATAGAAATAACTACACCAGAAAATTATATGGGTGACCTCATCGGAGATTTAAATAGACGTAGAGGAATTATTAATAGTATAGATGATTTAAATAATAATAAAATTATATACGCTGAAGTACCACTTGCAGAAATGTTTGGTTATGCTACGTCTCTACGCTCACAAACACAAGGTAGAGCATCATATTCTATGGAATTTTTTAAATATCAAGAAACACCAAGTAAAATTACTAAATCTATAATAGAAAATCGTAGTAAATAAATATGTATTTTATTTTATTTGATTATATTTTAATAACTTTAATTTAAGGAATTAATCGTGTCTAAAGAAAAATTTTATCGAAATAAACCACATATTAATGTTGGTACAATAGGTCATGTAGATCATGGTAAAACTACTTTAACATCTGCCATAACTACTGTTTTATCAAAAATATATGGCGGTACAGCCCGTGCTTTTGAACAAATTGATAATGCTCCAGAAGAAAAAGCAAGAGGCATTACTATTAATACTTCTCATGTAGAATATGACACAAGAATTAGACATTATGCTCATGTTGATTGCCCTGGTCATGCTGACTATGTAAAAAATATGATTACTGGAGCAGCTCAAATGGATGGAGCTATTTTAGTAGTTGCAGCTACAGATGGCCCTATGCCTCAAACAAGAGAACATATTTTATTAAGTAGACAGGTAGGGGTACCTTATATAGTTGTATTTATGAATAAATGTGATATGGTAGAAGATAGTGAATTATTAGAATTAGTAGAAATGGAAGTTAGAGAGTTATTATCACAATATGATTTTCCTGGTGATAATACTCCAATCATTAGAGGTTCTGCTTTAAAAGCATTAGAAGGTGATAGTATATGGACAGATAAAATTGTAGAATTAGCTAATACTTTAGATAATTATATTCCTCAACCTAAACGAGATATAGATAAGCCATTTCTATTACCTATAGAAGATGTGTTTTCTATTTCTGGTAGAGGTACAGTAGTAACTGGACGAGTAGAACAAGGAATAATTAAAATTGGTGAAGAGGTAGAAATAGTTGGTATTAAAAAAACTATTAGTACAGTTTGTACTGGAGTAGAAATGTTTCGTAAATTGCTAGACGAAGGACGTGCAGGAGAAAATATAGGAGTATTATTAAGAGGAACTAAGCGTGAGGAAGTAGAACGAGGACAAGTGTTATCAAAACCAGGATCTATTAAACCATATACTAAATTTGAAGCAGAGGTATATATATTAAATAAAAATGAAGGTGGAAGACATACCCCATTCTTTCATGGTTATAAACCTCAATTCTATTTTAGAACTACTGATGTTACTGGAAGTATTGAATTATCCAATGACATTGAAATGGTTATGCCCGGTGATAATATAAAAATGATTGTAAATTTAATTTCTCCTATAGCTATGACTAACGGTTTAAGATTCGCGATTCGCGAAGGTGGTCGTACAGTCGGAGCTGGAGTAGTTACAAATATTATTTCTTAAAAATTATATTATTTGCTAAAAATAGATATTAAGTACTTACTTTTATAAGTACCTAATAAATTAGGTACTTATACTTGATGTATATAAGTTTTTATTAAAATACTTAAATGTTTATAAAAATTAATATAGTAAACTTTCTTAAAAAACATATAAAGAAATTATTTATTACTACACTAATAGTGTCAATAATATTTACAATATCTAATTGTTATAGTAGTTTATGTATAACATTTATTATAACTACTATTAGTGTTATGATATTATATTTTCTAAGAAAGAATGATATACTAAAAATAGTAATACAATCTTACAAAGAATTAAAACAAGTTAGTTGGCCTAGTTATAAAGATGCAATAAGTGTAACAATAATTATTATTATAGTAACAATTATAATGTCATTAATAATATGGGGGCTAGATACATTATTAATTAATATTATTTCATTTATTACCAAATTAAAAATATAATATGAATATGTCTGTTACAAAAAATTGGTATGTAATTCAAGTATTTTCTGGTTTTGAAAAAAAAGTATCTTTATCTATTAAAGAATACATTAAGTTATACAAAATGGAACAGTTATTTGGTGATGTTATAGTTCCTACAGAAGAAGTAGTAGAAATAAAACGAGGACAAAGACGTAAAAGTGAAAGGAAGTTTTTTCCTGGATATATATTAGTAGAAATGGTATTAAATAATGATAGCTGGTATTTAATTCGTAACATACCAAGGGTTATGGGATTTGTTGGTGGACATTCTGATCGTCCAACACCAATAAGTAATAAAGAAATTAAAATTATTACTGATAGATTACAAAAAGCAGGTGATAAACCAAAACCAAAAGTGATATTTGAATTAGGTGAATTAGTAAGAGTAAATCATGGACCATTTTCTGATTTTAATGGAACAGTAGAAGAAGTAGATTATGAAAAAAGTAGATTAAAAGTATCTGTTTCTATTTTTGGAAGATCTACTCCAGTAGAATTAGATTTTGCACAGGTAGAAAAGAATTGATATATAGTAACTATATGTTATTATATTGATAACTATTTCATAATAATATTATTTTATATTAAATTTTATGGCTAAACAAATAAAATCTATAGTTAAATTACAAATACCATCTGGAGTAGCTAATCCATCCCCCCCAATTGGTCCTGCTTTAGGACAACATGGGATAAATATTATGGAATTTTGTAAAAAATTTAATCACACAACTTCAGGAATAAAGAATAATACTCCATTACCTACTATAATAACGATTTATACTGATAATTCTTTTACTTTTATATGTAAAAGTCCACCAGTTACTTTTTTGCTAAAACAAATAATTAACATAGAGACAGGTTCCAAAAAACCAGGACAAAATATAGTTGGTAAAGTTAGTTATGATATGATTAAAGACATTGCTCAATTAAAAATAAAGGATATGAATACAATTAAATTAGAGTCAATAATTAAATCTATTATTGGTTCAGCTAAATCTATGGGAATAACTATTAATGAGTAAAATAAGTAAAAGAATGAATAATTTATATAGGAAGATAAATAATAATGAATGTTATGAAATTAATCAGGCGATTGATATTTTAAAGGAAAATAATACTATTAAGTTTGTTGAAAGTGTTGATGTTGCTGTAAAACTTAATATTAATACTAAAAAAATAGATCATAATATTAAAAATACAGTTATCTTACCTCATAATAATGGTCAAATAATGAAAATAGCAGTTTTTACCCAAGATAAAAAACAAATTGAATTAATTAAAAAGATTGGTATTACCATGATTGGTATGGAAGAATTATTTTCCTATATAAAAAATCATAAAAGAGAGAAAATAAATTTTGTTATAGCATCACCAGATGCTATGCCATTAGTTAGTAAATTAGGTAGTATATTAGGGCCAAGAAACATTATGCCTAATCCTAAATTAGGTACTGTTACTAATAATATTATTTCAACAATTAATGAAATAAAATTAGGAAAAATTATTTATTGTAACGATAAATATGGAATTATACATACTTCTATAGGTAGAATAAATTTTAATAAAAATAAAATAATAGAAAATTTAAAAACATTATTATTATCAATAACTAAAAATAAATTTACTATAAATAAAAATAACTTAATAAGTCAGGTACATCTATCTACAACTATGGGTGTTGGTATTAATATTAATTTTTTAGATATATTAAAAAATAAATAGTATTCATAAAAATTTTTTAACGAATTAATTGTTAATTAAAATTATTTTATACAATAAGAGTTATTATGATCTTAAATATTAATGAAAAATCTAATATTATAAATAATATTTATAAATTATTTATTAATGTATCATCTATTGTTATTGCTGATTATCATGGTGTTAGTGCGAATGAAATTAATTCTCTAAGAAAAGATGCATATCAGCAAAATATTAGTATTTTTATAATAAAAAATACTCTCATTAATCGTGCTATTAAAGAAAATAATAATTTTAAGTGTTTATTTAATTTATTTAATGGACCGACATTAATTGCTTGTTCGTCTAAACATCCTGGCATTGCTGCACGTTTATTATATAATTTTTCTAAGAATACTAAATTAAAGATAAAAATGGCATGTTTTAATGGTAATATTATAAATAAATCAAAAATAAATTACTTAGTTAATATGCCAACATATGAAGAGGCTATTATTAATATTATTAAATTATTAAAAGAGGTTTCTTTATTAAAATTACTTAGAGTATTAAATTTTATAAAAAATAATTAATTACATTATAAATTAAGGATTGTTATGTCTATTTCTAAAGAAAATATCATAGATGCAATTAGTAATATGTCAATAACTGATATAAGTGAATTAATATCTATGTTAGAAAAAAAATTTAATGTTGTAACTAGTGCGATAAATAATAATATAGTAAACAATGCTGAAGCATCGGAAGAACAAACAGAATTTAGTATATTTTTGGATAAAATTGGCACAAATAAAATTTCTGTTATTAAAGTAGTCCGTAGTATTACTGGATTAGGTTTAAAAGAAGCAAAAGATTTAGTTGAATCGGCTCCAGTGTTAATAAAAGAGTCATTAAGTAAAATTGATGTAAATAGTATAAAACAAGATTTGGAAAAAGTTGGTGCTTCTGTTACGATAAAATAAAAAATAATCAAAAATAGAATATGTATTACGTGATAACTTATAAGTGCTATTTATTTACTAATGTAATAGGTTAATAACATGTTATATTCTAATGCTGAAAAAACAGGAATCCGTAAAGATTTTGGTAAGAGACAACAAATATTAGATGTGCCGTATCTTTTATCTATTCAATTAGAATCTTTTAAAAAATTTGTTGAATATGATCCTAATGGTAAAGTTGGATTAGAATCGGTTTTTCGTTCTATTTTTCCTATCAAAAATTATAGTAAAAATGCAATATTAGAATACTATAGTTACTATATTGAACAACCAATTTTTGATATTAACGAATGTAAAACACGGGGTATGACTTATTCAGCTTCACTAAAAGTAAAGTTACGTTTATTAATTTATGATAATGATATATTAAATAATAAAATTAAATATGAAAAGGAACAAGAAGTTTATATGGGAGAAATTCCATTAATGACAAATAGTGGTACTTTTATTATTAATGGCATTGAACGAGTCGTAGTATCACAGTTACATCGTAGTCCTGGAGTATTTTTTGATAGTGATAAAGGAAAAACTCATTCCTCTGGTAAGATACTATATAATGCCCGTATTATTCCTTATAGAGGTTCTTGGTTAGATTTTGAATTTGATTCTAAAGATAACTTATTTGTGCGTATTGATAGAAGAAGGAAATTACCTGTTACCGTATTATTACATGCTTTGGGTTATAGTAATAATCAAATACTAGATATATTTTTTGATAAAGTAGTTTATAATATTAGTAATAATCAAATTAAAATGATATTAGTCCCAGAAAGATTAAGGGGTGAAACCGCATTATTTGATATAAAATATAACGGTATTACTTACGTTAAGCAAGGTAGAAGAATTACCTATAAACATATTAAGTCATTAATAAATGATCATGTAAGAGAAATAGAAATACCAATTGATTATATTATTGGTAAAATATTGGCTAAAGATTATTTTGATAGTAATAAAAAACTAATAGTACAAGCGAACACTAAAATAACTCCAGAAATATTAAAAAAACTTAGTAACTCTAGCTATTCTCAAATAGAAACGATTTTTACTAATGATTTAGATCATGGTCCATTTATATCAGAAACTATTAAAATTGATCCAACTTATGATCGTATAACAGCTTTAACAGAAATATATCGTGTTATTAGGCCAGGTGAGCCACCTACTAAAGATACAATTGAAAATATGTTTAATAATATATTTTTTTCTCCTGATCGTTATGATTTATCTTTAGTAGGAAGAATGAAATTTAATAAATCTCTTCTATGTAACGAAGATTATAATAATGGATTACTTACTAAGAAAGATATTGTATTAGTAATAAAAAAATTGATAGATATTAGAAATGGAAAAGGGGAAGTGGATGATATTGATCATTTAGGTAATCGACGTATTCGGTCTGTGGGAGAAATGGCAGAAAATCAATTTCGTATTGGTTTACTTAGAGTAGAAAAAACTGTAAAGGAAAGATTATCTATTGGAGATTTAGATAACTTAATGCCTCAAGAACTCATAAACGCTAAACCAATTTCTGCTGCAATAAAAGAATTTTTTGGATCTAGTCAATTATCACAATTTATGGATCAAAATAATCCATTGTCAGAAATAACTCATAAGAGACGTATATCTGCTTTAGGACCTGGAGGTTTAACAAGAGAACGAGCTGGATTTGAAGTAAGAGATGTT
>JAOBJS010000019.1 GCA_025728375.1 Candidatus Lightella neohaematopini | reverse complement strand
CAAGGTAACCGTAGGGGAACCTGCGGTTGGATTACCTCCTTACTTATTAAGTAAACAATAAGTATATACCTTGAGTGTCTACATAAATTATTGTATAAGTATAGGCTTGTAGCTCAGTTTGGTTAGAGCACACCCCTGATAAGGGTGAGGTCAGTGGTTCAAGTCCACTCAAGCCTAAAATAAAATAATTTTGGGGCTATAGCTTAGTTGGTAGAGCATCTGTTTTGCACACAGAAGGTCAGCGGTTCAAATCCGCTTAGCTCCATTTTTATTAAGTAGGGTGCGGTAGTTCAGTTGGTTAGAACATCGGCCTGTCACGCCGGGGGTCACGGGTTCAAGTCCCGTCCGCACCGTATTTGTTTATTATTAAATTATTTAAAGTAAATGAATAGGGATGTAGTTCAAATGGTAGAATATCAGTCTCCAAAACTGAATGCTAGGAGTTCGAATCTCCTCATCCCTGTTTAAAAAGTATCTTTTTTATTGCGTAAAAATTTAAAATAATTAAAATTATTCATATTTTTAGGTAACTTAATAAGTTTGTTTTCATTATAAAAACTATTAGTACACTGTATAAATGGATTAATTATTCTTTCTAAATATAAGGAGGTTGGTAAACTTGGTATTTTATTTAAAATCATACGTTTAATTATTCTTCTATAATACTTTATTATAAACATATTATTCAATAATGCTATATTATTGGTAATAATAAAATCTAAATTATTTATAGTATATTCATGGCTAGGAAATATTATAGTATTGCTTGGTAATTTGTTAATTTTATTTAATGAATTAAACATATTTTCTATAGAACTATTGAATATTCTACCACAACCAGCAGAAAATAATGTATCTCCACAAAATAACCATGGATAATGATAATATCCAACATGATATTTAGTGTGACCAGGTAAAGATAGTACAATAAATTTACATTGCTGTAATACATCAATAACATTATTATCTTTTACAGTGTAATTATTAAGATAATTAGTTTCTTTTGGACCGTATACTGGTACCTGGTAGATATTTCTTAATGCACTTACTCCAGAAACATGATCATTATGATTATGAGTAATTAAAATTGCTACTAATTGCAATTTATAAATTTTAAGAAATTTAGTAACTAATGGTTCATTACTAGGATCGATAACTAAACATTTATTATTTTTTAAAACTAACCAAATGTAATTATCAATTAAAGTACGTATTACTATTACTTTTAGCATAAAATTTTTTTTCGTAGTTAATATCTATTAAATATGGTTTGTAATTAGCCATATAGTAAGCTAATTTATCACAATAATTATTTTCACTACAAATACTATGTCCTTTAATCCAAATCCATTTTATTAAATAATTAGATTGTAAAAAAAATAATTTTTGCCAAAGATCAATGTTTTTTATAGTTTTATTTTTACTATTATTCCAATTATTATTTTTCCATACATGTATCCATTTTGTTATACCTTGTTGTACGTAAATACTATCAGTATATATAATAATATTACGATTTAGGTGTAATGCTAATTGTATCGATGTAATAATACCAATTAATTCCATACGATTATTAGTTGTTAATCTATAACCACCACTAAGTATAATACTTTTATGTTTTAATTTAATTATAACTCCATATCCACCTTTACCAGGATTATTAATACATGATCCATCAGTAAAAATATTAATATATTCTTGCATTTTACAAAAAAATCTAATATAAACATTAAGGCTTAATTTTAGTAAATTACTATAAATTATTATACATATTAATAATATGATTAAACAAGTTTTTTTAGATATTGAAACTACTGGTATCAATAAAACAGGTAATTTTTATTATGGACATAAAATTATTGAAATTGGTGCTGTTAAAGTTATAGATAGACACATTACGAATAAATATTTTCATGTTTATTTAAATCCATGTAGATCTATAGATCAAGAAGCTTTTTCTATACATGGCATTAATATTAATAAATTAATTAATAAACCTAAATTTTTAGAAATAGCAGATCAATTAATATCATTCATTCAATATAGTGATTTAATTATACATAATGCTAATTTTGATGTTAGTTTTATTAATTATGAATTAAATATGATAAATCATAGTATTAAAAATATTAATAATATTTGCAATGTTATTGATAGTTTAAAAATTGCTCGTACCTTATTTCCTGGTAAAAAAAATAGTATTGATGCATTATGTGATAGATATTGTATGAGTAAAGATATTAGAATATTACATGGTGCTTTATTAGATGCAAAAATACTAGCTAATATTTTTTTACGTATGACTAGTAGTCAAAATATTATACATTTTAATTTTGCAAATCAAGATAAAATATATAAATCACATAAAATAGATAGTAAAAAATTAAAAGTATTATGTGCTAATAAAGAAGAACAAATTTTACATGAACAACAATTAGATTTAATACAGAAAAATGGTTATTGTTTATGGAGAAACAAATAAAAATATGAAATATAATAATTTAATTACAGATGAGCTTAATAAGTCAATAGAAATTACTAATTACTTTATTAAAGATCAAGGTTGTTTAAATTTAATAGAATCTGCGGCAAATATGATAATTTGTGCTTTCAAAAATGGAAATAAAATACTATCTTGTGGTAATGGTGGATCTCATTGTGATGCTATGCACTTTGCTGGAGAATTAGTTGGTCGTTATAGAAAAAATAGATTAGGATTACCCAGTAATAGTTATTTCTGATCCTAGTTATTTATCTTGTGTTAGTAATGATTTTGGTTATCATCAAGTATTTTCGCGCTATATACAAGCATTAGGTAATAAGAATGATGTTTTATTTTGTTTATCTACATCAGGTAATTCAATAAATATTATTAACGCAATACATATTGCAAAAAGTAAAGATATGAAAATCATATTACTTACTGGTAAGATAAATAATTTGATTAGTAATATTGCTGATATAATAATATCAGTTCCTCATAATGGTTATGCTGATCGTATTCAAGAAATGCATATAAAAATAATTCATATTTTAGTACAAATTATAGAAAATGAACTATGAATTATAATTATAATAATTTTGAAATTTTAAGCTATTTCTTATTATGAAAAGAAAATATATCGTTACTTGGGACATGTTACAAATGTATACTAGAATAGCTGCTAAAAGTCTTTTATCCACCAAATGGAAAGGTATTATTGCTATTAGTCGTGGTGGTTTAGTGCCTAGTGCTCTACTAGCAAGAGAATTAAATATCCGTTATGTTGATACATTTTGTGTGGCTAGTTATTATTATGGTTATCAGCATAATGCTAACATAATCAAATATACATATCATAACCATAATAATGGTGAAGGGTTTATTATTGTAGATGATTTAACAGATACTGGTAATACTGCAAAACTTATAAAAAAAATATATCATAAAGCATATTTAATAACTATTTTTGCAAAACCATTAGGACGTAGTTTTGTTGATAAATATATTATAGATATACCTCAAAATACATGGATAGAACAACCGTGGGATACTGGAATAACTTTTATTCCACCAATGAAAAAATAAAATTTCAAAAGATACCGACAATAGGATTCGAACCTATAACTGTTGTATTACGAATACACTGCTTTTCCACATTTTAAGCTATATCGGCTTTTAATATATTTTATTATTTAATTTAAACAATTTACTAGCTTTAATTGCTTGTAGTTTAGCTAAAGTTTTAGCTAATTCTAATGATAATTTTATTTGTTGATCTATATTGGTACGTTTTTTTAATAAAGATTCTATTTTAATCTTACTTTCAATAATTTCTTTTTCATTTAAATTATTAATATTATTAATCATTGAATCAGCAAGAATTAATACATTATTTAATTTAACTTCCAGTATACTTTCAGGTAAATATATACATTTATTATTAAATTTATTACTATTAATACAAATTATTCCTGGTTTAGTTATTGTAATTAATGGAGCATGTTTAGCTAAAATAGTAAGTTCCCCATCAACACTACTGATTGTAACCTTATATACCATATCAGAAAATATCAAATTTTCTATACTAACAATATTAAGTTGAAAATTAGTATACATAAAATTATTATACGCTTTAAATATTTTTTATATCTGAAATACTACCAATCATATAAAATAATTGTTCTGGTACATGATCATATTTACCACTAATAATACTTTTTAGATCTTTTATAGTATTTTTAATTGACACATATTTTCCAGTTATTCCTGTAAAATTTTCAGCTACAAAAAATGGTTGTGACAAAAATCTATTTATTTTTCTTGCTCTAGATACTATTAATTTATCTTCTTCAGATAATTCATCAATACCAAGAATCGCAATAATGTCTTTTAAATCTTGGTAACGTTGTAGAATTAATTTTACATTTCTAGCTGTATCATAATGATCTTTACTAATTATATTAGGATCTAGTTGACGACTAGTAGAAGATAATGGATCAATTGCTGGATAAATACCTAAAGCAGCAATTTGTCTACTTAAAACAATTGTAGTATCTAAATGAGTAAAAGTTGTTGCTGGAGAAGGATCTGTTAAATCATCAGCTGGTATATAAACTGCTTGAATAGATGTAATAGAACCATTTTTTGTAGAAGCAATACGTTCTTGTAATAAACCAATTTCTTCTGCTAGTGTTGGTTGATAACCAACAGCTGAAGGTATTCTGCCTAGTAATGCTGACATTTCAGTACCAGCTAAAGTATATCGATAAATATTATCTATGAAAAGTAATACATCATGACCATTATCACGAAACTTTTCTGCAATTGTTAATCCAGTAAGAGCTACTCTTAATCTATTACCTGGTGGTTCATTCATTTGTCCGTATACTAATGAAACTTTATCAATAACATTTGATGCTATCATTTCATTATAAAAATCATTTCCTTCTCTTGTACGTTCTCCAACACCAGTAAATACTGAATAACCAGAATGTTCAACTGCAATATTACGGATCAATTCCATCATGTTAACAGTCTTTCCTACTCCAGCTCCACCAAATAAACCTGCTTTACCACCTTTTGCTAATGGACAAATTAAATCTATTACTTTAATTCCTGTTTCTAATATTTCATACTTATCATTTAATTCTTGAAATGTAGGAGGTAATCTATGAATAGACCAATATTCTTGTGAATTTATTTCACCCTTCATATCTATTGGTTGTCCTAGAACATTAATTATTCTTCCTAAAGTTTTATATCCTACTGGTACTTCAATAGTATGTTGTAGATTAACAACATTCATACCCCTATAAAGACCATCAGAATATCCCATAGCAATACAACGTACTATTCCATCTCCTAATTGTTGTTGTACCTCTAAAAACAAATCATTACTATTACTTTCTACCTTTAGTACGTGATATATCTTTGGTATATATTTTTGATTAAATTCTACATCAATAATAGAGCCAATTATTTGAATAATTTTACCGTTAACCATATTATATTATACCCTTTTACATAATTAAATATTACCAGATATAATTTCATTTAATTCTTGTGTAATATTGTTTTGCCTAGTTTGATTATAAATTAATTCAAGTTCTTTAGTTAAATTATCACAACTATTTTTAGCTAACTGCATAGTTACCATACGAGATGCTTGTTCACTTGTTAAATTATTTAATAATCCTAAATATATACTTGATTCAATATAACAACATATTAATTTATCTAAAATATTAACAATATCTGACTCATATATATAACAATTACTTATTTTTGTTTTATCAGTTCCAGTAAATGGGATAATTCTAACTATTTCTGGTACTTGATTTAAAACATTAATAAAATTATTACTTGCTAAATAACAAGCGTCTATTATATTACTATTATATAATGATATTATATTTTTTACTACCCGATTAATTTTTATTATTCTAAATTCTTCAGGTAGTAAATTATTATTCAAATTATTTATTTTAGCTAAAATCTTTATATTAAAATTAGAAAAAAAATTTATAGCTTTAGCACCAATTAATATTAATTTAACATCTTTTCCCAATTTAATATGTTTATTAATATTAGTTAATACTTTTCTAAAAAGATTAACATTTAATGTACCAACTAATCCTTTTTCTGTAGAAATAATCAAATAGATAATTTTACTATAGTTATAATTACTCATTATTTTTGGTTTATAATCTAAATTACTAGATAATAAACTATTCATAATATTTTTTATACTAATTAAATATTTGCTAGCGGATAGTATTTTTATTTTAACTTTATTCATTTTAGTAAATGCTATCATTTCCATAGCACTAGTAATTTTCTTAGTATTTTTAATACTATTTATCTTATTTTTAATTTCTTTAATATTAAACATATCAATTCAGTTAAATTATTTATAATAATTACTTTTAAATTTATTTATAATATCATGTAATTTATTTTTTATATCATCATTATATACTAAATTAGTATTAATATGTTCTATAAAATCATGATGATAATTATTAAAATGAGTTAATAATTTATGTTCAAAATTAGATATATTTTTTACTAAAATATCATCTAAATATTTATATTCTACTAAAAATAACACAATAACTTGTTGAGCTATAGAATATGGATTATATTGTGATTGTTTTAATAACTCAGTAATATTTTGTCCTTCTTTGATTTGCGCTTTAGTATTACTATCTAAATCTGAAGAAAATTGAGAAAATGCTACAAGTTCACGATATTGTGCTAGTTTATTTCTTATTCCTTTTGATAGAAATTTTATTATATTAGTTTGAGCAGCACCACCAACTCTAGACACAGAAATTCCTGGATTTATAGCTGGTCTAATCCCAGCATTAAATAAATTAGATTCTAAAAATATTTGACCATCAGTAATAGAAATTAAATTAGTTGGAATAAATGATGACACATCTCCAACCTGGGTTTCAATAATTGGTAGTGCAGTAAGAGAACCTGTTTTGTTTTTAATTTTACCATTAGTGAATGTTTCTACATAATTAGCACTTACACGTGCAGCTCTTTCTAACAAACGAGCATGTAAATAAAATATATCTCCAGGATAAGCTTCACGACCAGGTGGTCTTCTTAATAATAATGAAATTTGACGATAAGCAATAGCTTGTTTTGATAAATCATCATATATAATTAATGCATTTTCACCAATATTACGAAAATATTCACCCATAGTACAACCAGTATATGGAGCTAAATATTGTAATATTGCTGGTTCTGATGCATTAGCAACTACTACAATAGTATTATCTAGTACATGATATTTTTTTAATATGTTTATTGTATTTACTACAGTAGAAGCTTTTTGTCCAATAGCTACATATATACATTTAATACCACTATTTTTTTGATTAATAATACTATCAATAGCTAAAGTTGTTTTACCAGTTTGTCTGTCACCAATAATTAATTCTCTTTGTCCTTGACCAATAGGAATCATAGCATCAATAGCTTTATACCCGGTAAGCATTGGTTCACTTACAGATACACGATCAATTACTCCAGGAGCAGGAGATTCTACATTACTAAAATATTCATATTCTAATTTGCCAACATCATCTATTGGCACACCTAATGCATTAATAACTCTACCTAATAATTTTCTACCCACAGGTACTTGTATCACTTTACCTGTTGTTTTAACTTTCATACCCTCTGAAATATCTAAATAAGAACCCATTACAACAGCACTAACAAATTCCCTTTCTAAATTTAATACAATAGCAGAACTACCGTTAGATAAAATAACTACTTCATTTAACATTACATGATCAAGACCATAAATACGAATAATACCGTCAGCAACATATATAATAATTCCTTCATCATATGTATTTATATTTAAATTAAATTGATTAATACGTTGTTTTATTAATGTACTTATTTC
>JAOBJS010000001.1 GCA_025728375.1 Candidatus Lightella neohaematopini | reverse complement strand
CTATTTTATATCCTAAATCATCTGGATTAGTATTAGGTAAAAAATGTACTCCGGATACTAATGAATTAGTACTTATTGCTATAAAATACTTGTTACTATCAACAGATAGTAGAGCACAATCATCTCCAATACCAAGTTTAATACAGTTGTCATTTATTTTTTTTTTAAAAAATTTATTTACAATATAAAATTCATTTATAATATTTTTCATTTAATTAGAAATAAAACGTAACTACTTCTTTACATTAACTTGGTTAATAATTTTATCTAGCACACCATTAATAAATTTATAACTACTATTGGTACCAAAAATCTTAGTTAATTCGATAGCTTCGTTAATTACTACCTTATATGGTATATAACTATGATATATTAGTTCAAATATAGCAATTCTTAATATTATATGTTCTATGTGGTCTAATTTACTAATACTACGTGATAAATAAGGTAACATAATATTATCTAATTGATTATAATTTGTTAGTACTCCTAAATACAACTTATAAAAATAAGTTACATCAACAATTGATTTATTTAATTTAAAAATAAAATTATTATTTATATTATTTACTATTTTTAAAGAATATAGTGCTTGTAATGCTCTTATTCTTGCTTTACGACGATTTTGTTTCAAAATTACCTTATTTTGCTCAAATTATGTATTAAGTTAATCATTTCTAATGTTGCTAATGCTATCTCTATACCTTTATTATTTAATTTTATACCAGATCTTTTAACAGCTTGTTCTATATTATTAGTGGTTAGTATACCAAATGTTATTGGTACAATATTATTTACTGACATTTCTGATAATCTAGATACACATTCATTAACAATATAGTAATGATGATTTGTTTCTCCTTTTATTACTGTTCCTAGTGCTACTATAGCTTTATATTTATTTATGTGTACTAATTTATTAGTAATTATAGGTATTTCATAAACTCCAGGAACCCAAACAATAGTAATATTATTTTCTTTCATATTACCTACACGTATTAATGTATTAACTACTCCATCTAATAAATTATTATTTACAGATTTATTAAAACGTGATATAACTATGGCTATATTAGTTTTATCATCAACTATAGTCTTAGCTTCCATTATATTCATTATATTCTCTCTTCTTATACAATTATTTATTAGGTATTAAACGAATTCTAATATCTACCCCAATTTTTTTTACATCCAAAATTTTAAATTTCATTATTTTATGATTGTTATGTTCTTGATTTATATTAAATAACGAACTAGCATTTGCCCCTATTATTTTAGGTGATTGATATAATATAAATTCGTTTATTAATTTTTTTTTAATTAAAATACTGGATAATGTTGATCCAGCCTCTACAAAAACTCTATTTATTTCATTTTTACCTAAATATACTAATAATTTAAATAAATCTAAGTAAGTTTTATTATTCTTTGAATATGTAGGTAAAATAATCTGTTTAATTTTTGGTGACTTTAATAAGTCATCATTAATAGTAGATCTAATTAGCCAAGTTATTTTATTATCTGTAATTACATTAAAATTTTTATTTATACGATTGTTAACATCAATAATTACCCTAATAGGATCTCTAATATATTTAGTAGAATAAATATTTTTTATATATTTTGGTAATAATGATTTACGTACTGTTAATTTTGGATTATCAGTTATAATTGTTGATGAAGTAGATAAAATTACATCACTTTTTGCTCTAAAAATTTGTACATCTTGTCTTGATTTAACAGAAGTAATCCATTTTTTTTTATTAAAAGCATAATTAACACGTCCATCTAATGATGATGCTAACTTTAAACTTACCCAAGGAATACCAGTACGAACTCTTTTAAAAAAATCATAATTAAGTTTTTCTGCTTCATCTAACATATAACCATATTCTACTAAAATTCCATGGTTTTTTAATTTACTAAATCCTTTACCAGATACTTTTGGATTAGGATCTATAGTAGCAGCTATTACTTTAGATACTTTACTTTTTATTAAAGCATCTGTACAAGGTGGTGTTTTATTGTAATAACTACATGGTTCCAAAGTAACATAAACAGTAGAACCATATGCATGTTTACCAGCCATTGTTAATGCATTTATTTCTGCATGATTACCACCGTAGTATTGGTGATAACCTTCACCAACAATATTATTATTTTTTACTATAACACATCCAACATTTGGATTAGAAAATGTAGACATTTTACCTAATTTGGCTAATTTAAATGCACGAGAAAGATATATTCTGTCTTGATCATTCATTATATTCATTATTACTTTTTGTCTAGTTTAGGTGTATTCTTCATTGTTTTTGTTAGATCTTTATTAAGTAAATTTACTGTACCTTTAGGTAAAATAATAGAAATATAATCTAATTTAATAATTACTTTATTATTATCCACAAGTAGTAATAATGCATATCCATTATTTGTTTTTTCTAAAACCATTCCTATTAAACCTCCACTAGTCATAATTTCATCACCGTTTTTAAGGCTATTAATTAATACTTTATGTGATTTTATACGTTTTTGTTGAGGTCTTATAATCATAAAATAAAATATTAACACAAAAATAAATAACATTAATAAAATTGAATAAGGATTACCAGATGATTGTGAATAGTTACTATAATTTGCTAAAATTATTTCGTTAATAAAATTATCCATCTAATGACATCTTTGTTAATTTATTAAATACTATATGTAATCTATATTATTAAATTAAAATAATAACCTAACTATTATACTACTATAAATAATGTAAAACAATATTAATATAGTAAATATTAATTTATTATTTATTGTATCATTATAAATGACTATTTGTTATGTTATTATTAATATATGTGTTATAATATGATTTAATTAAAATATTTTGTGGAGGATAATATTATGTTAGTTACAAAAATGGCACCTAACTTTACGGCTCCAGCAGTATTAAAAGATGGAACAATAGTTAATAATTTTAATTTATATGAATATATTAGTAATAAATATGCTGTTATATTTTTTTGGCCAATGGATTTTACTTTTGTGTGTCCGTCTGAATTAATTTCTTTTAATAAACGTTATATAGAGTTTAAACAGCGTGATGTAAAAATAGTTGGTATATCTACAGATTCTGTGTTTTCACATAGTACATGGCGTTCTATGTCTATTAATAATGGAGGAATATTTAAGATTAATTATCCAATGATTTCTGATATAAAAAGAAACATTATAAAATCTTACGAAGTAGAACATCCAGAGTTAGGTGTAGCATTAAGAGGAACTTTTATATTAGATAAAGATAGTATTGTTCGTCATCAATCTATAAATGACTTACCTGTAGGTAGAAATATAGATGAAATAATAAGATTTATCGATGCTTTTAAACATCATGAAATTGATGGTCAAGTTTGTCCTGCACAGTGGCAAATAGGAAAAAATACAATTGAACCAACTAAAGATGGTATTAGTAATTACCTAAGTAATAATATTAATGATTTATAATTTGTTTTTAATTAATACGATTAATTAAAATTATGCAATGGTTTTCAAAACTTAAACCTTACTATATCATAGTAAGGTTTTTTA
The DNA here is from genome assembly GCA_025728375.1 of Candidatus Lightella neohaematopini. Taxonomy (GTDB): domain Bacteria; phylum Pseudomonadota; class Gammaproteobacteria; order Enterobacterales; family Enterobacteriaceae; genus Lightella; species Lightella neohaematopini_C. The sequence goes on along the minus strand of JAOBJS010000001.1, from coordinate 34,133 downwards.
TTATTAAAAGATTTTAAAATATTTAAAATAACTTGAAACTTATGTACTTATGTTATACTTATTTAAAGTTTTATTAATTATTATTTCAATAACTAATTTATTCTATAATAATTATCTATTTGCTACAACATATAAAATTTTTAATCCAAACAGTAGAGTTATAGGTAATAATATTAATTTTATTATTCCATTAAATAATAAATGTTCACTGGAATATTTTTCTGCTAAATTCCAGGTAGGTATAACTAATATGTTAGAAGCAAATCCAAATTTAGATGTTTATCTACCTAAATCATGTACTAAAATAGTTATACCTAAAAAAATGATACTACCAAATACTTTACATAAAGGAATTATAATTAATAGTGCAGAAATGCGTCTATATTTCTTTTTAAAAGATAATAAAGTTATTGTTTTTCCTATTGGAATTGGGGAAATAGGTAACGAAACTCCTAAAAATTGGATTACTTATGTTAAGTATAAAAAAAGTAATCCTATATGGATTCCAACAAAAAATATTAGAGATGAATACATACGTAATGGGCAATGTATACCTAAAATATTTCCCGCTGGTCCAAGTAATCCGATGGGATTATTTGCCTTATATCTTGGTAATTATTACGCTATACATGGAACCAATAGTAAATTTGGAATTGGATTAAGAATTAGTCATGGTTGTGTACGTCTAAGGGATAATGATATTAGATTTTTATTTAAAAATGTTCCTGTAGGTACTAGAGTACAATTTATTAATGAACCAATAAAAATCGCTAAGGAACCAAATAATATGATATATTTAGAAGTACATCAACCATTATCTTCTAGTAAAGAAGAATTTATGTCAAAAAAAATACTACCAATTAAAATAAACAAATATATTAAAAAATTTATAGCAAATAATAATATAAATATAAAAAAATTTAATAACGAATTAAATAGAAGATCTGGCATACCAGTAATAATTAATTAAAATTAAATTTTTTAAAATACCCGGGACGAGATTTGAACTCGTATAGCTTATTAGCTGAGGGATTTTAAGTCCCTTGTGTCTACCAAATTTCACCACCCGGGTAAAACAAGACGTGTCCCAGAATCGAACTGGGATAAACGGATTTGCAATCCGCTACATAAACCATTCTGTCAACACGCCAAAATTTTAGAGTCACTAATATATATTATATTTAATGTTTTAACAATATTAAAATTTTTTATAAAATTCATGTCTAAGAATATATAAATATTTTAACATAGAATAAAAAGTTAATATTAATGCAATATATAAAAAAATTATGCCAATTATCAATATAGTATAATTATTTGATTGACATAATAATGTAGTAATAGCAATAATTTGAATTGTAGTTTTTATTTTGCTAATTACAGTAACAGAAAAATTATTATTTTTTCCTAATCTAGCTAACCATTCTCTTAATGCCGAAATAATAATTTCTCTTGCAATAATTATTGATGATGGTAATGTAATTAACCAATAATGTAATTGATCGGATATTAATACTAATACTACCGACACCATTACTTTGTCAGCTACTGGATCAAGAAAAGCTCCAAAATTACTTGTTTGTTTCCAACGACGAGCTAAAAATCCATCAAACCAATCAGTAATTGAAGCTGTAATAAATATTGTAATACAACACAGTCTAGACCAAGTAAATGGTAAATAGAAAATAAAAATAAATAACGGTGTTACTACTACTCGAAAAACAGTTAACCAAGTTGGTATATTAAATTGCATAATATTATATTTGTTAACTTAAATAGTTATAATATAATATACTAATATAAAAATTAATAAAAAGTAATTCCTGTTTAAAAGTATTAACATAATTTAATCTATTTAAAATAATATTCTCATTTATGGGTCGTGTAGGATTCGAACCTACGACCAATTGATTAAGAGTCAATCGCTCTACCAACTAAGCTAACGACCCAATAAAATTATAACGGAGGAGTAGAGATTCGAACTCTAGAGTATTCCTACTACCGATTTTCAAGACCGGTGCTTTAAACCACTCAGCCACTCCTCCAAAAAACTAATATTAATACCAATTATAATTAGTGCTGATCAACTAATTTACAATATCAAAAATTATTGTTATAATTATATAAAATTAATATGTTTACACATTGTAAATTATAATATTTAAATTAATTTCACCAATATTTACCATAAATAGGAGCTTTTATGAATCAATTAGTTAAGGATATTTTAGTTAATAAACCTATTTTAAATACTAATAAAGTTTTACGCAATACTTATTTTTTATTATTTTTAACATTAGCATTTTCAGGATTTATAGCTACTATTAGTACAATATATTGTTTACCTAGTCCTGGTTTATTAATTGTGATAGTTGGATTTTATGGTTTATTATTTTTAACACAAAAATTGTCTAATAGTATTTTTGGTATTTTTTCTACATTTGCTTTAACTGGATTTATGGGTTATACTTTAGGACCTACTTTAAGCAAGATATTATTTTCCGGAGCTAATGATATAATAATTTTGTCTTTAATTGGTACTGCATTAATACTACTATTTTGTTCTCTTTATATTTTTATAACTAAGAAAAATATGTCATTTCTATCAAGTATAATAATTAGTGGCTTTCTATCATTATTTATACTAATTATAGTAAATAGTTTCTTTAATTTATCTATAGTATCATTAACAATTAGTACTATATTTATTATTTGTTCTTCTGCTTCTATATTATGGGAAATAAGTAATATTATTTATGGTGGTGAAACTAATTATATTAGAGCAACGATTAGTTTATACGTTTCATTATATAATATATTTGTTAGTTTAATAAGCAGTATTAATTTATTACGTAGATAAAATTTTATTATATAAATTAAAATTTTAATGGGGAATTTAATAAAGTTTATTAATAGAAATTAATAATAATTTTGCTTAATTATTTATTAACAGTAATTACAAGACTAATATTTTATTTTTTTGCATTATATTTGATGATTTAAATAGTTTAAAATTATTTAATATAAGGTATTTTATTTTATTTAATTTTATGTTAAGTGAACAAAATTTTTTTTCAAAAAATGATTTAATAGCATCCGGATATGGTAAATTATTTGGTATAGATGGCCCTAAATTACCATCTTTAAATATGTTAATGATAGATAGAATAACTAATATTAATAAAGATTATGGTAATTATAAAAATGGTTTTATAGAAGCTGAGTTAGACATTAATCCTAATATGTGGTTTTTTTCTTGTCATTTTGTAAATGATCCAGTTATGCCAGGATGTTTAGGTTTAGATGCTATGTGGCAATTAGTTGGTTTTTATCTTGGTTGGTTAGGTGGAAAAGGTAAAGGTAGAGCATTAGGAGTAAAAGAGGTAAAATTTTTTGGTCAGGTATTACCAACATCAAAACAAATAATTTATCATGTTCATTTAAGACGTATTATTAATAATAAGCTAATAGTTGGTATTGCTGATGGTGAATTATTATGTGATAATAAGTTAATTTATACTGCTAATAATTTAAAAGTTGGATTATTTACAAAAACTAATTTAGTATAAAATTAATTTATTTATTTTATATAGTCAGATATTAACGTTCTTTGTTTTATTAAAGTTAATTTTATTTCATTATATTTTTCTAATTTATTTTTTACATCGTTTATAATTATTTTAGGTGCATACTTTATAAATTTATTATTGAATAATTTTTGATTTAGAATATATATTTTTTTTTCTATCTTAACTAAATAAGATTCAATTTTGTCTAATCTAAAATATAATACTTTTTTATCTAAATTACTTAATGGTATAATTAATTTAATATTATTTATTTTCTCAAAAATATGAATATAATTATATTTTTTATTATTTTTTAATATAGTAATTGAATTTAATTTAGCTATATTTTTAATAAATTTACTATTATTTAATATTATTAATTCTTCTTCAATAGAAGTATTACTAAGAATAATTTTTATTAGTACATTGTTATTTATATTTATTTCTGATCTCATTTTTCTAATAGTGTAAATAATGTTTTTTATTAAATTGATACTATTAATTATATTTATATCATTAATATTTTTATTATATGCTTTATAATTTGGAAATGGTTGTAATATAATAGATTGATTATTATCAAATTTTTTACTAATACATTGCCATATATGTTCTGTGATAAATGGAATAATCGGATGAGTTAATAGTAATATTTGTTTTAAAACTAATAATAGAGTATTTTTAGTATATTTAATTTCTAATAACGAACCATATTTAATATTAATTTTTGCTAATTCAATATACCAATCACAAAATTGATGCCATATGAATGTGTATAATATATTAACAGCTATATCAAAACGATAACTATCTAATGCAAATTTAAAATTTTTTACTGTCTTATTTAATTCTATTAGTATCCATTTATCTATTAAAGATAGAGAAGATAATTTATAATTACAAAAATTTTCACTATTTAGTAATACAAATCTACTAACTTGCCATAATTTATTGCAAAAATTATAATAACTAGATATTTGATTAATATTATAATTAATATTTTTGTGTGCTGATGACATAGCTGTTAAAGCAAAACGTAGAGCATCAGCACCATATGCATTAATTCCATTAGGAAATTTATTTTTGATATATTTTATAATACTTTTAATTGCAGTAAAATTAGTTACTTGTCTAACACGTTCATAAATTAAATTTCTTAATGATATACCATCTATTATATCTATAGGATCAATAATATTTCCTTTAGATTTTGACATTTTTTGTCCAAGCTCATCGCATACTAATCCAGTAATATATACTGTTTTAAATGGTATATTAATTGTATTACTATGATTTTTAACTAAATAAGATGTTAACATAATCATTCTAGCAATCCAAAAAAATATTATATCAAAACCACTTATTACTAAATTAGTTGGATGAAACATTTTTAATAAAATAGTATTTTTAGGCCATCCCAATGATGCAAAAGTCCATAATGAAGAAGAAAACCATGTATCTAATACATCATCATCTTGATGTAATGTAATACTTTTATCTATATTATATAATAATCTTATTTCTTGTTCATTATTACCAACATATACATTATTTTTAATATCATACCAGGCTGGAATACGGTGACCCCACCATATTTGTCTTGAAATACACCAATCTTGTATATTTTTCATCCAGCTAAAATATAAATCTTCATAATGTTTTGGAATAAATTTAATATATCCATCTTTAACAAGATTAATAGCTAATTTTGATAATTTACTGGTACGCATATACCACTGATTAGTTAGTAGTGGTTCAATAATTTCATTATTACGGTTATTATAAGAAACAACTAATTTATGTAATTTAATATCATCTATTAAGTTTAAATCTTTTAATTTGTTTATAATAATATTACGAGCTTTAAATCTATCTAATCCTTGTAGATAATAAGGTATATTATAAATATTTTTATTATCATTATCTACTACACCGTTCTTATTAAATATTTCAGGTTTATTTAATATAGTACCATTTTTTGAAAATACATTAATTATTAATAAATTATGTTTTTTCCCAATATCATAATCATTAAAATCATGTGCTGGAGTAATTTTTACACAACCAGTACCTTTTTTAATATCTACATATTTGTCTGCTATAATTGGTAATTTTTTATTTAATATTGGTAATATAACATATTTGCCAATTAAATTTTGATAACGATTGTCATAAGGATTAACAGCAATAGCAACATCACCTAACATTGTTTCTGGACGTGTAGTTGCTACAACTAAATAATTTAAATTATTTATGGTAAGTTGATTATTAGCTAATGGATATCTTAAATACCACATATTACCAATACGTTCTCGATTAACTACTTCTAAATCAGAAATAGCAGTTTTTAATTTAAAATCCCAATTTACTAATTTTTTACCTTTATATATTAAGTTATCATTATATAACTTTATAAATGCTGATTTTACCGAAGATGACATATTATAATCTAAAGTAAATCGATTATTACCCCAATATACAGAATTACCTAATCTTTTAATTTGATAATTAATATAGTTACTAAATTTATCCTTTATTTTCCATATTTCTTTAATAAAATCCTCACGGCTATAATTTGTTCTAATTTTATTATATTTATTCTTTAATATTTTTTCAGCTGTAATTTGCATAGCAATACCAGCATGATCAGTACCCATTTGCCACAAAGTGTTTTTTCCTTGCATTTTATTGTACCTAATTAGTATATCCATTAAAGTGTACTGATAAGCATGACCAATATGTAATTTTCCTGTAATATTAGGAGGAGGTATAACAATACAATAATTTTTTTTATTATTTTTAGTTGGTTGAAATAGATTGTTTTTTTCCCAGTACCTATATATTGATTGTTCTATATCTTTTGGATTATAATGATTATCCATTAATTAATTTCCACAATTGTTAATATTATTAATTATCTATTATACTAGATTTTATTATATAAAACTAAAATATTTAAATTACAAATAGATATATCTAGAAAATTAATAAATCTAATTGATAAATAATTTTAAATTATATCAAATATATATAATTATGATTATTATTAAATATATATTTAATAAGATATATAAAATTCAAATTATTATTATATTGATTTTAGTATTGATATTCCTTTGTAATAAAGCAATGAGAATACTAAAATTAATTACTATTGGGCATATTACTAAAAATTTAGCTATTATTTTAATAATTTTAAAGATTCCTGAAATAATACAAACTATAGTACCTATAAGTATTATAATAAGTGTATTTATTATTATGCAACATATACATAATAATAACGAGTTATTGGCTATATATAGCTGCGGATATAATAAAAATATAATATATTTAACACTATTAATTGTAAGTATTTTTATTATGCTTTTTACTACCATTAATAGTATGTGGGTTGTACCAATGTCTAATAAATATTATTGTAAATTATTATTTAATAATAAACAAAACAATATTAATCAATTAATATCAAATAATCTACCTATTAATATTAAAAACAATACTATTATTTTTAATAAAAAGTTAAATAATATTTTTTTAATAAAGATTAAAACAAACAAATATTACTTAATAAGTACTGGTGATGTTTATAATTTTATTTGTAATAAAAAATATAAATTAATTATATTATTTAATGGTAATAATTATTATTATAACTTATTAAATCAAAATTTAGTAATAACAAAATTTAAAAAATACTATTTATTTTTTTGCATCAAAAACAAAAAATATAATTTATTATCTAATCAATTAAATTTAAATCAGCTAGTATTTAATACTAATAATAAAAATATAAACGAATTACATTGGAGATATAACTTAATATTATCTATACCACTATTTTATTTACTATCTGCAATTATTTTAGTTAGCAATATTAAAAAAGTATTAAGTATTTCAATTTTAGTAATACTATATATATTTTTTTTTATCACACAACATTTATTACTTATTAGTATAACTAGTTATTCACATTTATTGATGTGGTTAGTTTACGTATTTTACTTAATTATTACAATATTAATTGAATATTTAACTAAAAAGTTATTACTATGACAAATAAAATTAATAAATATGCCAAACTATTATTTGGTATATTAAATTTATATATTTTAAAAAATATTTTTATTTATGCTATACAAATTTCATGTATTATAAGTCTATTATCTTGCATTAATAAATTAATCGAAATATCAAATAAAATATATAACTATTCAATAGTTCATATTATACTAATAATTTTATTTAATATTATTAAAGATATAGAATTATTTTTACCAATAATAATTTCTTTATCTGTACTATGTAGTATAATTTCATTAATATTAAAAAATGAGTTAATAATAGTTTTAACACTAAAAAAAAAATGTTATCAAATTACAATATTAATAATTAAGATTAGTATTATTACTTCAATATTTTTCTTATTAATTCTGGAAACTATTTTATCTTTTAATTATCTTCTATTTGATTTTAATATAAAAAAAAGTACTGCTAGTCATAATATTTATATTAAAAATAGTAAAAAATCTATTTTAATAGATAATATTTATAATAATAAAATATTTAATATAAATATATTTTATACTACAAATGATAATAGATTATACAATATATATCACGCTAAAATGGCAAAATTTACTAAAAATTATTGGATATTATATAACGTAAATCATCTAAAATTAACAAAACCTATATCAAGTAATTATATACCAATTTGTATATGGCATACTAATCTAACACCTTATGAACTACATATTTTTACTATAACTCCAGAATTATTATCTATTAAACAATTATATTATCAAATTAACTTTTTAAAAAAAAATAATATGGATTATGATTATTATCAATTATATATGTGGAATAAATTATTATTACCTATTAATATCACTATTATTATATTTATTATAACTTCAATAATCTTTCGTAAATTAGACACATTGTCTATAAAAAATATAGTAACAAATAGTTTAATAATAAATTTTTTATTTTATGTTATACATCAATTTATATTGTATATAAGTTTTATCATACATAAAATACTACCAATAGTATTAATATCACATTTAATAGTGTTAATATACTGTATAAAAATAAATAAAAGTATGTTACAATAATTACCTTACATTTTAACCGAAGTGGCGAAATTGGTAAACGCAGTTAACTCAAAATTAACCGTCTCTTAATGACTTATCGGTTCAAATCCGATCTTCGGTAATTATATTATTAATAGTTGATAACTAACGATTACGGAATATTATTCTACCTTTATTTATATCATAAGGAGTCAATTCAACAATAACTTTGTCTCCAGTAAGGATTCTAATATAATTTTTACGCATTTTACCAGAAATATGAGCAGTAACTATGTGATTATTATCTAATTTAACTCTAAACATAGTATTTGGTAATGTATCTAATACAGTCCCCCACATTTCAATATGATTTTTTTTATTCATAATTATTAACAATTATTTAAGTAATCTATTACATCTAGTGCAGCTATACAACCACTACCAGCTGCTACTATAGCTTGTCGATAATTACCATAAACTATATCACCAGCTGCAAAAATACCAGGTACAGAGGTTGAAGTTTTGTAACTTTTATTAAAATTTGTACATATGTAATTATTTTTTAATATTAGTTGATTATTAAATATATCTGTATTTGCGATATGACCTATTGCTAAAAATAAACCATTAATACTAATACTTATAATATTTTGATTTAATATATTTTTAACCTTAATATTAGTTAGAACATCATTATTACCTAATATTTCCTGAATAACACTATTTTTATACAATATTATTTTATTATTTTTAACTAGGTGCATAATTTTATCTATTATGATAGATTCAGCATTAAATTTATCTTTTCTGTGTATAATATATATTTTTTTAACAATATTTGACAAATATAGAGCTTCTTCTAATGCGGTATTACCACCACCAACAATAGCTACTATCTTATTTTTATAAAAGTTACCATCACATAACGCACAAGTAGATATACCCTTATTTTCATAAGTTTTTTCTGATAATAAACCTAAACGGCGAGAATATGTTCCAATAGCGATAATTATTACATCACATATATACATACAATTATTGCTATATAAAATGAAAGGATTAGTGTTAAAATTAGTCTCTACAATGCTATCATTAATAATATCTATTTTATATTGCTTAATCTGTTTAAATAACTTGTTCATTAAATCATAACCAGATATGTTACATTCTCCAGGCCAATTTTCTATATTAATAGTGTTAATTAATTGTCCACCAATATTATTACCAGTAATTAGTAATGGTTTTAAATTAGCACGAGCTGTATACATAGCAGCAGTATAACCAGCTGGACCAGAACCTAGTATGATTAATTTATTATATTTATAATTATACATAAAATTTTTAAAATGATTAATAATTTACTTATTATTAATTATCTATTTTTAGTGTTTATGATAAATTATTTTATGAGAATTTTATAATTAAAAATTATATTATATAATTAATAAACAATTAACTAGTAATAAATTATTTATTTTAATTAAATATTATAAAAATATTATTAAATATTAAAGTAATATTACAATTATTTATTAATTATAAATTGAATAGTTCTTTTCAATATCTTTAAGAGCAATAATTGTACATTTATCATTAATTGTATTACTTAATATAGACATTCTTTCACTATTTTGTATATTTCTCGCTTTATTTGCAGCAATTAAAATTAGATCAAATACATTACCTACTTTTTTTACTGCTTTTTGTACAGTTATTCTTGCCATAAATACTCCCATTTAATAAAAAATTATCTTTTTGGTATTTAGTTTTTAATTGTTCAACTATCATAATAGATTTTAATTGTTTTAGAGTTAGTTCAAACTTATCGTTTATTATTAAGTAATTATATTCTTTATAATGTCTTACATCATTATAAAATTGATTAATTCTATTTTTAATAACATGGATACTATCTTGACCTCTTAAATATAATCTATTATTTAATTCTCTTATAGATGGAGGGATTATAAATATACTACAAACATTAGATAATTTATTTTTAACTTGTCTCGCTCCTTGCCAATCTATGTTTAAAATTATACTAATATTATTATTCATTAAATTTTCTATATTTTTATAAGTAGTACCATAGTAATTACCAAAAACAACAGCATATTCTAAAAAAATTTTTTTCCTAATCATTTCTTTAAACTCTTTTACTGAAACAAAAAAATAGTGTTTACCATGTTCTTCTCCTATTCTTTTTTTTCTTGTTGTATATGAAATTGATATTGTTATATTTTTTAAAAATTTTTTATTAATAAAAGATTTAATTAAACTGGATTTTCCAGTTCCACTAGGAGCAGAAATAATATATATTATACTGTAATTTAACATAATATATTAATATTAATTAATAAAATTATTAAACTAGATATACTATACTTATAAAGTATAGTAGATTAATTTATTTTTTATCTTTAGTATACAAAATCATTTCCTAAATATAATGATTTTACCTTTTTATTAAATCTAATCTCTTTAGATGTACCATTAGCAATAACTTTACCCTTATACAAAATATACAACTCATCACATAAATCAAGAATTTCTTTAGTGTTATGATCAGTGATTATTATTCCTAAACCATCATTGTTAAGTTGTTTAATGATGTTTTTTATATTTGATATCGATATTGGATCTATACCTAAAAATGGTTCGTCAAATAATATAAATTTAGGATTAGTTGCTATAACACGAGCTATTTCTACTTTTCTACATTCACCTCCTGATAACGTATAACCAATATTATTAGTTAAATGTTCTATATTAAATTTTTTAATTAACGATAATACTAATTCGTTTTTTTTTTATATGATAAATGTTTTTTATTTTCTAATGTAATCATAATATTATCAAAAACACTTAAACTACGAAAAATAGAAGTTTTCTGTGGTAAAAAATTAATACCATAATATACTCTCTTATGTATAGAAAACTTATTTATATTAATATTATCAATTAATATATCTCCTTTACTACTTTTAATAATACCAATAATTATATAAAATATAGTAGTTTTACCAGAACCATTAGGACCTAATATACCTATTATCTTTCTTGAATTAAAGTGTAAACTAACATCATTAATTATTATGGTATTATTATATTTTTTACTAAGATTTCTTACAGTTAAGTAACTCATTTATTATTTATATTTTGACTTAATTAAAATATGTACTTGTTTATTATTATTAAATGATATTATTTGTTTTTTATTGATTAAGTATATTATACACTTACTATAAATATGAATATTACCATAACAAACATTAACATGATTTATTAAAAGAATGATATTTTTATCTATATTAAAATAAAATTGATTAGATTCACCCAATAAATTAATATTATTAGTACATATTTTAATATGTATTAATGGTTTTCCGTACCCATAAATTATATTAGTAATATCATTACGATTAGTACTATTAATAATAGCTTTATTCGCATTAATTATTATATTAGAATATTTTATTTTAACGTTATTGCTAAATTTAATAGTATTACTAAATAAATTAATTATTTGTTCATTTGATGATATTAAAATATTATTTTTTGTACTTGCTAATACATTATAGTTAATAGATAAAATTAATAATATATATAAAAAATTAACTATTTTTAAATAATTATAATAAATAATGAAACAATTCATTTATTTGATTATTAATATTTTTCATTATTAATTTAGTTAAAATATCATATTCAATATTAATTAATCACATAACATTGTATCTAATGTATTAAGTTAATAAACCAATTTATTTTGTGAAATAAGTAATAAATCACATACTTCTCTTACAGCTCCATTACCACCTGCATAATTAGTTACATAATTAGCTACCTTAAATAAAGCTGGATGAGCATCAGATACAGCTACACTAAATTTTACTAATTTCATAACAGGAATATCTATCAAATCATCACCAATATAAGCAGTACTATCAACAGTTAAATTTGTTTGATTTAATATTTCGTATAATATTGGTACTTTATTTAATTTATTTTGATAAATATATTTAATATTTAAAGTATTACAATAGTAGTTAACTACTTTAGAATATCTACCACTAATTACTGCAACTTCTATATTAAATTTTTTTAGACAAAAAATACCATAACTATCACGAACATTAAACGACCTTAATTCTTCACCGTTATGATCAACATAAATAATATTATTAGTCATAACACCATCTATATCACAAACTAATAACTTAATATTTTTAGTAAGTTCTAATATTTGTTGTGTTATTAAACCTGTATTAGTATTTTGTAACTTTTTTTTATTCATTATCTTAATTCATACAAAAATATCATATATATTAATTATACCAATTAATTTACAATTATCTATTACAATTAAATTTTTTATTTTATTTAATTTAATTAAATTAATAGCATTAATTAGCGGTTGATTAGATTTAATACTAATTAAATTAGTTTTCATTATTAATGAAACTTTAGTTTGTTTTAAATTAGCAGTATTATTAAGTAAAAAATTTTTTATGTCTTTATTTGTTACTATACCAATGACATTATTATCTTGACTACAAATAATTACTATTCCTAAAAAATTATTTATTTTTTTCATTACTTCATATAGTGAACTATCCTGATGTATTACTGGTAAATCTTTAACATTACGCATAACATCATTAACTTTAATTAAATTAGTATTTTTTATTGTACCTTCTGGATGTGATAAAATAAATTTGTTTAAAGTAAATTTTTTTACTTTAGATAAAGTAATTGCTAAAGTATCACCAATTATTAGCATAGCAGTTGTACTAGTAGTTGGTGCTAATCCAAATATACAAACTTCTTGTATAATGTTAGTATAAATATTAACTTGAGATATCTTACTAATAGTATTACCAATATTTCTTGTTATACTAATAATATTTACTTTTAAATATTTTAATGCTGGAATTAAAACTAATAATTCTCTAGATTCTCCAGAATTAGATAATATCATAATAATATCATTACTAGATATCATACCTAAATCACCGTGACCAGCATCATTAGGGTGAATAAAAAATGATGGAGTACCAGTACTAGAAAAAGTAGCTGCTATTTTTTTAGCTATATGTCCAGATTTGCCTACACCCATTGTTATTACTTTACCTGTACAATATAATATTAATTTACATGCATTATGAAAATTAACATCAATACATTTATTTAATTTTTTTAGGCAATCTATTTCTTTTTTTAAGATAGATTTACCAGTAGATATAAAATCATAAGAAATTGATAATTCATTATAAGACATATAAGTTCCAATAGTATAACAAAGTTAATAAAATATAATTTTAATCATTTAATATAAAATTATAGTTGTTACAATACAATATATTATTATGAATTAATACATTTATTATGCTAATTAATATTTTATTTACAATATTAAATATTGTATAATTTATTGTCGGTAAAAATTTTTATATAACTTTATTATAATTATAATTATCTATATTATTAAATATTTCAGTAAAATAATTATGAATATAGAAGAAATAAAGAAAGATTTATTAGATTATTTATCTCCTGACGAATATTATATTAATAATTACGATAATCATTTATGTATCACAATAATAAAAGATAGTTTTATTAATTTAAGTACATTAGAAAGACAGCAAGAAGTTTATAAACCATTAGCTAAGTATATAAAAAATAATATTATTCATTCTGTATCAATCACAACATATACTAAAAATGAATGGAAAAATTATAATGATAAGAAAAACAATTAATATTTATATAAACTAAAATTTAATGAATAAATTTTATATTTATGGCCCAACTAAATTAAGTGGAAAAGTAAATATTTCTGGTGCAAAAAATTCTGCTTTGCCAATACTATTTGCTACATTGTTAACAGAAAATATTGTAGAAATAAAAAATATACCTAAATTAAAAGATATTGATATAGCAATAAAATTATTAAATAAGCTTGGCGTAAAAATTAAAAAAAGTAAATCAATATATATTAATCCTAAAAATATAGATATCTGTTGTCCATATTATTTATCAAATAACATACGTGCATCTATATGGATACTAAGTCCATTATTAGCCAGATTTGGCTATGGTATAATACCATTACCTGGTGGATGTGCTATTGGTGCAAGACCAATAGATCTTCATCTATTTGGGTTAAGAAAATTAGGAGCTAATATAACTGTAAAAGATAAATATATTAAAGCATCAGTATCAGGAAAGTTAAAAGGAGTTTATATAAATATGAGTAAAATTAGTGTTGGAGCAACTTTAACTATCATGATTGCTGCAACATTAGCCATTGGTACTACGATAATAGATAATGCAGCTAAAGAACCAGAAATAATTGACACTGCTAATTTTTTAATTACTTTAGGTGCTAAAATATATGGAGCAGGTACTAATAAAATTATAATAAATGGAGTTAATTATCTTAATGGTGGTGTTTACAAAATATTACCAGATAGAATAGAAACTGGTACTTTTTTAGTAGCTGCAGCTATTTCTAGAGGACATATTACTTGTTATTCAACATATCCCACTTTATTAAATGAAGTATTAATTAAATTATATGAAGCCGGTGCTGATATTAGAACTGGTAAAAATTGGATAAGCTTAAATATGCATGGTAGGCGCCCTAATGGTGTTATAATACGTACATCCCCATATCCAGGATTTCCTACAGATATGCAAGCTCAATTTAGTTTATTGAATTTAGTTGCTAATGGAGCTAGTAAAATTACTGAAACAATATTTGAAAATCGTTTTAGACATATTATTGAATTAATTAAAATGGGAGCAAAAGCAAAAATAATAGGTAATACCGTATTATGTTATGGAGTTAAAAAATTATTTGGAACAGATGTGGTGGCTACTGATTTAAGGTCGTCAATTAGTTTAATATTAGCTGGCTGTATAGCTCAAGGAGTTACTACTGTACATAATACGCATTATGTATATAGAGGTTATGATTCTATAGAAAAAAAATTAAAATTAATTGGTGCAAATATTAGACTAGTTAATACTAAATTGCATACATAAAGTACTTGATTAATTGGCTAATAAAAACATATTAGTTTTTCCTCTAATAATATGAAATACTATAACAGGTAATTTTTTACTTAGAATTTTTTTTAATTGTTGAATATTATCAATGCTATCCTTATTAATACCAACTATTATATCATTTTTTTGTAAACCAATATTAAATGCTGAAGAGTTTTTTATTATATTATTAACTAATACTCCTTTTATTTTACTGTAGTTATTACTTAGCAAAGCTCCTTGTAAAATAGGTATATTGCTAATTTCTTCTATACTATTATTATATTGACTATTGCCATCTTCTAATGTAACAGAAATATTATTAATTTTATTATCTCTTAATACACCAATTACAATAGTATCTCCAGGATTAGTAATACTAATTTTTACTCTTAATTCTGCAAAATTTTTAATTTTTCTACCATTAATTGAAATAATTATATCTCCTGCTTTAATACCAGCTTTATAAGCTGCTGAGTTTACTATTACTTCACTAACAAAAGCACCATGTTGAGTACTAATTTGCAAAGCATTTGCTATATCAGCTGTTAATTCTGTCCCCTTTATACCTAACTGACCACGTCTAATTTCTCCATATTTAATTAACTGTTCACTTAAACTTTTTACTATATTACTAGGAATAGCAAATCCAATACCAATATTACCTCCATTAGGAGCTAAAATAGCTGTATTAATACCAACTAATTCACCATTCAAATTAATTAAAGCACCACCAGAATTACCCCTATTTATTGAAGCATCAGTTTGTATAAAATTTTCTAATCCTTCTAAATTTAACCCACTACGACTAAGAGCAGATACAATACCTGATGTTACAGTCTGACCTAAGCCAAAAGGATTACCAATTGCAATAACAAAATCACCAACTTTTAAGTTATCAGAATCAGCTATTTTAATTT
This sequence comes from Candidatus Lightella neohaematopini, assembly GCA_025728375.1. GTDB lineage: Bacteria > Pseudomonadota > Gammaproteobacteria > Enterobacterales > Enterobacteriaceae > Lightella > Lightella neohaematopini_C. The sequence continues at coordinate 17,510 of JAOBJS010000001.1, read as the reverse complement.
CTGTTAAATTATTTGGATTAGATATTTTTAACAAAGCTAAATCAGTTTTATCATCACATCCAACTAATTTAGCATAAAATTCTCTTCCATCATGTAACTGAATTTTAATTTTATCAGCATTATGTATTACATGATTATTAGTAATAATATAGCCATTGTTAGCATCTATAATTACACCAGATCCTAATCCTTCAAATTGACGTACGCTATTATTATTAGGTATATTAGGTCCAAAAAAATATCTAAATTCTTTAGGTAAGATTGATTGTCTAATAATTTGTGTGCCCTCTATATGCATATTAACCACTGCTGGTAGTACTTTATTTATCATAGAAGACAAGCTAGGAACATTATTAGAGCTGTTCATATTAGTTAAAGGAAAAGATGCATAAATATTAATATTACTAAGTAAAGTAACAATAGTAATTACAAATACTTTAATTAATGAGAATAATGTATTCATATATAATTGTCCTTTTGTTAATCAATATTTATGTTAAATTTTATCTAAACTAAATTACTATTTCGTAATAATCTAATATACATTATATAAACATAAATTAAAAATTAATAAAACCAAAAACAATAATTTAATTTGTTGATAATATATAAAAATAATGTTAGATTACTAACTCTAATTAATTTAACATTTTATTTTGTTATTACATTTATTTAATATGGAAAGTAATGATTATTGTTGGTATTTAGTTAACGCAGAAAATCAAATATTAGGACGTCTTGCTAGTAAGATTGCTAACTTATTAATTGGTAAACATAAGATTAATTATTTACCTAATTTAATTACTGGTGATTATGTTATAGTAATTAATGCTAGTAAAATAATTGTTACTGGTAATAAATATAAGGATAAAATATATTACAAACATACTGGTTATATTGGTAGTTTGAAAAAAAAATTATTTAAAGATATTTTTATAAGAAACCCAAAATACGTTATATCACATGCTGTTAGTGGTATGTTACCCCGTAATTCTTTAAAAAAGAATATAATTAAAAAACTAAAAATTTATTTAGATAAAAATCATAAACATATATCACAAAAACCAAAAGTATTTAATTTATAAATTGGAATATTATTATGTCTATACATTATTATGGTACTGGACGTAGAAAAAGTGCTGTTGCTAGAGTTTTTTTGAGAGAAGGAAGCAGTAAAATAGTAATTAATAGTATTGATGTTAATCAATACTATAATAAAAAAATAGTTATTTTTACGATTAAACAGGTACTAAGTATAGTTAATTTACTAGATAAATTTGATATATACATAACGGTTAAAGGTGGGGGTATTTTAGGACAAGCAAATGCAATTAAACACGGAATTTCTCGTGCATTAGTAACTTATAATAATAGTTTATATTGTAAATTGCGTGAACTAGGATTTATTACTAGAGATTCTCGTATTGTAGAAAGAAAAAAAGTTGGATTAAGAAAATCTCGCTGTCGTCCTCAATTTTCTAAAAGATAAATAATATGTGTTGTACTATGTTATATAATAAAATATTTAATTTTAGTGCTAGTCAAGCAATGATTCCGTGTTCTGTATTAAAACAAATAAAAAAAGATTTATTCAACTGGAATAATAAAAATATATCTATAATGGAAATTAATCATCGTAGTGATTATTTTATTTCTATAGTAGAAAGTACTAAGAAATATTTACGGGAATTATTAAATATACCTTTAAATTATAAAATAATATTTTGTTTTGGAGGAGCAAGAGTACAATTTTCTATTATTCCAATTAATCTAATAAAAAATAAATTTAGTTCTGCTGATTACGTGAATAGTGGATATTGGTCTAATAGTGCTATAAACGAAGCTAAAAAATATTGTATTGTTAATCAACTAGATGTTTTATATAAAGAAGATGGATTAATAAAAGTTTATCCTATGAATAATTGGTTAATCTCTAATAATAGTTCGTACTTACATTATTGTCCTAATGAAACAGTAAATGGTATATATATTGACGAATTACCTAATTTTTATAACCAAAATATTATTGCTGATTGCTCATCAATAATATTATCTCGTGTGTTGGATATAAGTAAATTTAGTTTAGTATACGCAAGTACCCAAAAAAATATTGGTTTATCTGGATTAACTTTACTAATAATACGTGATGATTTAATTAACATAAATGAAAATAATATAGTTCCATCAACTTTTAATTATCAATATTTAACAAAATATAATTCTATGTTTAGTACTCCACCAACTTTTGTTTGGTATGTTGCTAATTTAATCCTTAAGTGGTTAAAGAAAAAAGGAGGATTATCTGAAATTGAAAAAATAAATAAAATTAAATCTGATATTTTGTATAAAGTAATAGATAGTAGTAACATATACGATAATAATATTTCATCTCTATATCGATCATATACTAATATAGTATTCAAATTACCTAATGCTAATTTACATAAGTTATTTTTAAAGGAATCTAATAAAGCAGGATTTTTAAATTTAGCTGGTCATAGATCAATTGGTGGTATTAGAATATCTTTATATAATAGTATGTCTTTGTTAGGAGTAAAAAAACTTGCTAAATTCATGTATAATTTTTCTAATAAGTATAGTTAATATATTAATAGTTTATTATTTAATATTGTATTGCGTATATAATAATAATTATAGATATTAATCTTTCCAATCTAACATTAGATTTTTTTATTATTGGTATACTAAATTTTTTACTATATGGCCAAAATAATGGAATTCCTGCAGGAGTTAATATATCAGCAATGATATGACTAATATATCCTATAATCATTGCGTAAATCACATCTACAGAAATATTAATTTTTCTAATATTTACGTAAATTATTATTATAATTATTAGTAATAAACTATGAGTGAAACTTCTATGTCCAAAAAGTTTATAAATCGGTATAGATAACCACTTAAATCTTTTTCCTATAAATGATTTTGGATGATCTATATCCGGTAATAAACATGTTATTAAGCTACCTAAAATAACGTGCCACCAATCACCACTAGTTATAAAATTTATTAATTTAATTTTTTTTATTAAAATTATACTAGATATAGCAAAACAAATATGTCCTTCGGTTGTCATAATTATAAATAATTACTATAATTTATTAAAATTACATTTATAAAATAATTATTTTGTTAATGATTTATAACAAATTATAATTCATACATTTAGGTTAACAAAATTAAACATAGATATATTGAAGTTTCTTTATAAGGATGATATTTTACTAGATAAATATAATTTTAACAATTCAATTAATTAATTTTTAGAAATTTAATGTGCCAGACTATTTATAATAAAAATAACATTTCATTTTGTGATCATCGAAAAATTGCTAAACAAATGGATTTATATCATATTCAAGAAGAAGCACCTGGGATGATATTTTGGCATAATAATGGATTAATTATATTTAAAGAATTAGAAAAGTTTATCAGACTACAATTAAAAAATTTCTCTTATCAAGAAGTTAAGTGTCCATCTATGATGGATAAAAATATATGGAAAATTACAGGTCATTGGGATAATTATTCAAATAATATATTTACTACTAGTTCAGAAAATAGAGAATATTGTATTAAACCTATGAATTGTCCAGGACATATACAGATATTTAATCAAACAATACAATCTTATCGTAATCTACCTTTAAGAATAGCAGAATTTGGTAGTTGTCATAGAAATGAACCATCTGGATCTTTATATGGATTAATGCGCATTAGAAATTTTACTCAAGATGATGCGCATATATTTTGTACGGAAGAACAAATATATGATGAAATTAGTAATTGCATCAGAATGATATATTATGTCTACAATATATTTGGTTTTAAAAATATTAAAGTTAAATTATCAACTAGACCAAAGTATAGAATTGGTGATGATAATACATGGAATTGGGCTGAAAAAAAATTAGTTGATTCTTTAAAAGGAAATAATATAATTTTTGATTATCAATTAGGGGATGGTGCCTTTTATGGACCAAAAATAGAGTTTATATTATTAGATTCACTAGGAAGATTTTGGCAATGTGGTACTATACAGTTAGATTTTTTTCTTCCAAATCGTTTAGATGCCTATTATATTAATAAAAATAATTCTCGTAGTACTCCAATTATGATACATCGTTCTATTTTAGGCTCAATAGAACGTTTTATAGGGATAATTACGGAAGAGTATGCTGGATTTTATCCAATATGGTTAGCACCAATACAAGTAGTTATTACAAATATAGGTATTAATCAATATAGTTATGTAAATGAAATTGGAAAAATTTTAATATCCTTAAATATAAGGACTAAAATAGATACTAGAAACAAAAAATTAGGTTTTAAAATCAGAGAATATATAATTTGTAAAATACCGTATATAATTGTTTGTGGTAATGAAGAAATATCATCAAAAAAATTATCAGTTAGAACTAGTAAAAATAAAAATTTTTATATTATAAGTATTAATAATTTTATAGAAAAAGTTAAATATGAGATAAGTAATTATTTAATTCAAAGTTAATATGGGAGTTAAATTAAAATTAACATTAAGTCAAAATTAATTAAGTGCAAAAATAGAATTAACGAAGAAATAAAAGCAGATAAGGTTCGTTTGATTAATATAGATTTAAAACAAATTGGTATTGTTAGTTTACAAGATGCTTTACTTAGAGCAAGTAAATTGAATTCTGATTTAATAGAAATAAATCCTAATATTGTTCCACCTGTTTGTAGAATAATAAACTATGGTAAATTTATATATGAAAAAAGTAAATTAATTAAAGAACAAAAAAAGAAACAAAAATCTTTAAATATTAAAGAAATTAAATTTAGACCTAACACACAAGAAAATGATTATAATATTAAGTTACGTAATATTATTAGACTTTTAAATCGGGGTAATAAAGTAAAAGTAACTCTAAAATTTAGGGGTAGGGAAATTATACATCAACAAATTGGTATTGATATGTTAAAACGTATGAAAAATGATTTACATAAATTAATCATTATGGATAATTCTTTATTAAGGATTGAAGGAAAACAAATTAGTATTATGTTAACCCCGCAAAAAAAATAAAAATAAGATATAAAATTAAAAAGAGTAAATTAATATGTTAAAAATAAAAACAATACGTAGTTTTACAAAAAGATTTAGAAAATTATCGTCTGGTAAATTTAAATATAAAAAGTCTAACATGCGTCATATTTTAACAAAAAAAACATCAAAATATAAACGACAATTAAGATCTAAAGCAATAATGACAAGAAGTAACTCAAAAGTGATTAATAAGTGCTTACCTTATTCATAGTAATAAATTTTGGAGGATAATATGACTCGTGTTAAAAGAGGAGTAACTGCTCATCAACGACATAAAAAAATATTAAAACAGACAAGTGGTTACTATGGAGCTAGATCGAGAACGTATCGTTCAGCTTTTCAAGCAGTTATAAAAGCTAATCAATATAGTTATAGAGATCGTCGAAATAAAAAGAGACAATTTCGTAAGTTATGGATTATTAAAATAAATGCAGCTTCTAGATTATATGGATTAACTTATAGTCAGTTAATATATAAATTAAAAAAATTATCTATTCTAATAAATAGAAAAGTAATTACTAACTTAATTATAAATCATCCAGAAATATTTAGAAATTTAATTAAACAAATAAAACAATAATTTTTATTTATTATGTAATTTTAATTATTATGTCTAATATCAAAAATTTATTTAATAAAGTAAAAGAAAGGGTACTATCATCAAAAAATACTTATGAGTTAGATTTAATTTATAGTAAATTTTTAGGTAAAAATAGTTATCTTAGTAAATTAACAAAAAAAATACACTTAATAAGTCTAAAAGATAGATCTTATGTTGGCAAACTAATTAATAAAATAAAATGTGACATTACAAATATAATATTAGAACATAGAACACATTTAGAAAAAGAAATATTAGAAAAATCTATTGCTAACGAAAAAATAGATATTACATTGCCTGGAAGAACTAATAGAATAGGTGGATTACATCCAATTACATCTACAATAATAGATATCAGCCACTTTTTTTACAGATTAAATTTTATTAATGTTCCTGGACTAGAAATAGAAGATAGTTATCATAATTTTGATGCGTTAAATATACCAATTAATCATCCATCAAGAAAGCCTCAAGATACTTTTTGGTTAAATAAAGAAATATTATTACGCACACAAACATCTAGTATACAAATTAGATACATGAAGAATAATAAACCACCAATACGTATTATTTCCTTTGGAAAAGTTTATAGAAAAGACTATAATGTTACTCACACACCAATGTTTCATCAAATGGAAGGATTAGTAGTTGATCGTAACATAAATTTGCTACATTTAAAAAATATAATATGTGAATTTTTAAATTTTTTCTTTAATAAAAAAAAAGTTATCCGTTTTCGTATGTCTTATTTTCCATTTACTGAACCATCAATGGAGATTGATATCATGAACAATGATAATTGGTTAGAAGTTATTGGTTGTGGTATGGTTCATCCTAAAGTACTAAAAAATTTAAATATAAATACAAAAATTTTTTCTGGTTTTGCTTTTGGTTTAGGAATAGAACGTTTAGTAATGATACGTTATAATATTAATGATATAAGATATTTTTTTAAAAGTGATTTACGTTTTCTTAAACAATTTAAATAATAAGATAAAATGATATTTAGTGAACTTTGGTTACGTGAGATTTCAAATTTAAATATTAATATAAATTCTTTAATTAATAAATTAACTATATCAGGATTTGAAGTAGATAATGTTAATTTATTAGTTAATAGTAATATTTCAGGGTTAGTAATTGGTACTATTACAGAAATTAAATATTTATCAAAATTAAATAATTTATTTTTATTAAAAATTAATATTGGTTGTAAAACTATTAATATTATTTTAGACAATATAATAGTTAATGTTAATACTAAAGTAGTAGTTGCTCCAGTAGGAGCAACTACTGTGGTACATAAATATATTAGATATGTTAAAATAAACGGAATATTATCAGAAGGTATTTTGTGTTCATTCTTAGATTTAGGTATTAATGAATATGGTAATAATATTATAACATTACCACATGATGCTCCAATTGGTTATAATGTAAAAAAATACTTAAATTTAAATGATAACATTATTAATATTAATATTCCATTTAATAGAATTGATTGTTATAATGTTTTAGGATTAGCTAGGGAAATATTAACACTTAATAATATTAAATTTAACTTACTTAGTTATTATAATATAATACCACCAAAAATAAAAGATGTTGTTAAAGTTAATGTAAAAGTTCCTTGTATATGTCCAATTTATTTATCAAGAATAATTAAAAATATTAGTCTTAACAATCCATTACCTATATGGTTATTAGAGAAATTACGTAGAGTAGGTATAAAGTTAACATTTTCTATTTTAGATATTATCAATTATATTTTTCTAGAATTAGGTTATGTAGTAATGATTTTTAATAAAAATATTGTTAATAATGGAATTATAGTTCGTAAGTTAAAATCAACTGATAACATAGAGCAAAATAAATTAAATTTTTTACCTAAGAATATAGTAATTTCTAACCATAAAAAAACATTATCTTATTTAGAGTTATCTAATAATGTTAATGATAATATAGATATAGTTATTAATTGTGCTTTTTTTAATACTTTAGATAGTATTAATTATATTAATAAATTCACTACAAATAATAATTTTAACATTATTATGAATAAATTGGACTACCATTTAGTAGCAGTTGTTATAGAAAAAACTACTGAATTATTAATAAAAATATATGGTGGTATTCCAGGACCAATTACAAGTGTAACCTATAATAAATTATTACCAAAAAATAACCAAATAATACTAAAAGAAAGTAAATTTTATAAAATAACTGGAGTTAAAATACCAAATAATGATATAAATAATATGTTATATAACATTGGTTGTTTAGTTGATAAAAAAAAATATTCTTGGTATGTTTGTTCTCCTAGTTGGCGTCATGATTTATTACAAGAAGAAGATTTAATTGAAGAATTAATACGTATACGTGGTTTTGATAATATTTATAATAATAAATTAAATAATAATAAATATATAACGTTATCTAAATTCAAGTTATCAACATTATTAGATCGTACCAAAATGTTATTAGTAGATAAAGGATATCAGGAAATTATTAGTTATAGTTTTACTGATAAACAATTACAAACTTTGTTATATCCAAACAAAAAATTAGTTAAACTAATTAATCCAATAAATATGAATATGTCATCTATGAGGTTATCTTTATTACCTGGATTAATTCAAGCATTAATCTATAATAAAAATAGACAATTACAATGTATTCGTTTATTTGAATCAGGATTTTGTTTTTCTTATAATAAAAACTATAATAATAGTAATCGTATTATACAGAACTTTATGTTATCAGGATTAGTTTATGGTAATTATTCATATAAACATTGGAATCTATCTAATAGATTATTAGATTTTTACGATATTAAAGGTGATTTAGAATCAATATTTACTTTAACTGATATAATAGATAATATAGAATTTAGGGTTTGTAATGATCCATTATTGCATCCAGGACAAAGTTCGTATATTTTTTTTAAAAATACTTATATAGGCTTAATTGGCACTATTCATCCACTAATACAAAAAAAATTATCTTCATCAAATAAAATATTAGTTTTTGAGTTATTATGGAATTATATTAATAAATTTAAAAAAAATAGAAAAATTAATTTATTATCTAAGTATCCAGTTAGTTATAGAGAATTATCTATTATAGTTTCAGATGATATATTATCTATTGATATTATCAAAGAATGCAAAAAATGTATTGATACCAGTTTAATTAATGTTAAAATATTTGATGTGTATAAAGGTAGTAATATTTCTAAAGGTTATAAAAGTGTTACTATTAGTATAAAAATACAAAATTATTCTCGTAATTTAGAAGAAAATGAAATATCTGGTATTGTTAATAAGTGTTTTTTAAAATTAAAGCAGAGATTTGGTGCATATCTAAGGTAATAAGTAAGTTTTTTATTAAAGATATTTTTACAATATTAATTATTTTTAAATATTTTAGTAAAGTTTAATAAATAAAATATTTCTAATATTTTAGATAATCACTTATTAATATTAACAAGTATATATAATGATAAATAAAAATGAAAAAGATATAATTAATCTAGTAAAAAAAAATATAGAATATAAAGAAGGATTCTATACTAAATTAATTAGTGATGAATTAGAAAATGGATTAAATGAACAAGTAATACGTAATATTTCGAGAAAAAAATGTGAACCAAACTGGATGTTGGAATTCCGTCTTAGAGCTTATTATACATGGATGAGTATGAAAGAACCACATTGGTTAAATGCTTATTATCCTGATATTGATTATAATAGCTATAGTTATTATTCTGCACCAAAATATAAAGATAATACAGTAAATAACAAAAAAACAAATAATTATTATCTTACTAATGAAGTAAAACAGACATTTAATAGGTTGGGAATTCCTACTGAAGAAATTAATAATATTGCAATTGACGCAGTATTTGATTCTGTTTCAGTATCTACTACTTATCAAAAAGAATTATTAAGTTATGGTATTATTTTTTGTTCTTTAAGTTTTGCAATAAATAATTATCCAGAATTAGTTCGTAAGTATTTGGGTAGTGTTGTTCCTATAAATGATAATTTTTTTTCAGCTCTGAATTCTGCAGTACTATCAGATGGTACATTTGTTTATATTCCCAAAGGAGTAAAATGTCCAATAGAATTATCTACATATTTTCGTATTAATTCTATAAATACTGGACAATTTGAACGAACTATTATTATAGCAGATCAAGATAGTTACGTTAGTTATATTGAAGGGTGTTCAGCTCCAATAAGAAAAAATTATCAATTACACGCAGCAGTGGTAGAAATAATTATATTAGATAATGCTACAGTAAAATATTCCACTATCCAGAACTGGTTCGCAGGTGTTGATCATGTAAGTGGAATATTAAATTTTGTAACTAAACGTGCATTATGTATAGGTAATAATTCAAAAATGTCTTGGATTCAATCAGAAACTGGTTCAGCAATAACTTGGAAATATCCAAGTATTATTCTTAAAGGTAATAATGCTACGGGTGAGTTTTATTCTATTGCACTTACTAATATGCATCAATGTGCTGATACTGGAACAAAGATGATTCATTTAGGTAAAAACACTAACTCTACTATAATTTCTAAAAGTATTTCAGCTGGTCGTAGTAAAAATACATATCGTGGATTAGTAAAAATAGATTCTAATGCTAGTTATTCACGTAATTATACACAATGTCATTCTATTATGATTGGTAATAAATGTGGTACCTATACTTTACCAGATATTCAAGTATATAATAATACTTCACAAGTAGAACATGAAGCTTTAACCTCATCAGTAGGTGAAAACCAATTATTTTATCTTAATCAAAGAGGAATAGATAATGATAATGCTATTTCTATGATAATTAGTGGATTCTGTCAAGATATATTTACTAAATTACCATTAGAATTTGCAATGGAAGCAAAAAAATTACTTACTATAAATTTAGATGAAGGTTTAGGATAATATAAATTATTTTAGTTCATTTCGATTGAGGTTATATGTTAATTATAGAAAATTTAGATGTTGGCGTAAACAATAATATTATTATAAAAAAATTAAATCTTATAGTTAATTGCGGTGAAGTACATGTTATTATGGGTCCTAACGGATCAGGAAAAAGTACTCTGTCTGCTGTTATAGCAGGAAGTAAAAAATATAATATTATTAATGGTAAAATAATATTTAATAACAATAATTTATTAAATCTTAATCCTGATGAAAGAGCAAAATACGGAATATTTGTTGCTTTTCAATACCCAATAGATATTCCAGGTGTGAATAATTTTACTTTTCTTAAAGTAGCAATTAATAATATAAGAAAAGGTAATAATTTATCAGCATTAAATAATGAACGCTTAATACCATTAATAACAAGTAAAATTAAATTATTAAATATGTCTGATGATTTATTACATAAATTTGTTAATGTGGGTTTATCTGGTGGAGAAAGAAAATTAAGTGAAGTTTTACAACTATTATTATTAGAACCAAAATTATGTATACTAGATGAAATAGACTCAGGTTTAGATATTGATTCACTAAAATTAGTAGCTACTACTTTAAATAGTATACGAAATAAAAATAGATCATTTATAATTATTACTCATTATCAAAGAATTTTAAAATATATTGAACCGGATAAAGTACATATACTATACAATGGTTGTATTATCAAATCTGGTAATAAATTTTTAGTAGAAAAATTAGAGGAATACGGCTATGACTGGTTTACTAAACAGTAATACTAGTAATTTATTACCTCAATGGTATAAATTATTTAGTAAAGAAAAAACTTATAGTTCAATAAAATTTTATAAACACTGGAAATATATTAAAATGTTATGGTCAATGCCAAGTATTTTTAATAAGTATTATGATGATATGAGTTATAATAAATTATTAAAAAGTAAGTTTGTACTGCAAAGTAACAAACATTTTAACAATTTTAATGTATCTAGTATTATTTCAAATGTTCATATATTAGTTTTTGTTAATGGTAATTTTTATTCTGAGTTAAGTAATTATAATAAAAATATTAGCATTAAACTTAAATATAATGATAACAATATAAATTTTAATAAAAATTCTGATATATTTTATCATTTAACAGAGAGTTTCTGTTATAAAACGTATATTATTGATATAGATAAAGATATTGATGAAAAACCAATATACTTACTACATATTAATGATGGTATATCTAAAAGTACAGTCAATATATCACAAAATCGTTATTGTATTAATATTTTAAAAAATACAAAAGCGCACATTATAGAATATTTTACTAATAATAATAAATATTATTCTTGTATTAGTAATATTAATACATTTATATTTATTCATAATTATGCTATACTTAACTATACTAAATTATCATTAGAAAATTGTTATAGTTATCATTTTAATTATAAATATATTACTATTAATAATCATGCTAAATTAAATAGTAATATATTTGTTGTAGGAAATAAAATTCATAAAGATGAAATGCATATTGAATCAAACGGAGTTAATGCACTGATATGTGCTAATAGTTTGTCTGTATTATCAAATAATAACAATAATATAATTAATACTTATATACACCATGTTGCTAGTAACTGTACTAGTAGTCAGTTACATAAAGCTATTGTCAGTAATAATAGTAAATATTTACTTAATGGGATGATAAAAATAGCGGGATTAGCTTCAAAAATTAATAGTAACATATTTAGCCAAGGATTATTATTAGATAATACTTCACAATTTAATACAAAACCACAAATAGAAATATATAATCGTAAAGTTCATTGTACTCATGGAGTAATTATTAGTAATATCAATTGTGATCAAATTTTTTATTTGTGCTCAAGGGGAATTAGTTATGTTGATGCTAGGAAAATAATTATTGATGCTTTTTTGCAAGAAGTAATTAATAAAATTAATCATTATGAATTACATAGAATAATACTTAACATTTTTAAAAATTTAATTTAATTAATTATGATATATCCCATATCAAAAATCAGATTAGATTTTCCTATTTTAAATAAAAAAATAAATAATAATCAGTTAGTATACTTTGATAATGCAGCAAGCTCATTAAAACCTAATTATGTAATAGAACGTGAAATGGATTATTATAAATATGAATATGCAGCAGTTCATAGAGGTATTCATACATTAAGTCGTGAAGCAACTAATAAAGTAGAGCAAGTACGTTGTAAGATAGCTAATTTTATCAATGCTAAACAAACTGAAGAAATTATATTTACTAAGGGTACAACTGAGAGTATTAATTTAGTTGCTTATAGTTGGGGTAGAAAATTTTTGTATCCTGGGGATAGTATTGTTATTACAGAAATGGAACATCATGCTAATATTGTACCTTGGCAAATACTAGCAAAAGAAAAAAAATTATTTCTTAAATATATACCATTACTACCGAATGGTACTTTAGATTTATCACAGTTATCATCATTAATAAATAATAATACTCGTTTATTTGCTATTACTGCAGTATCAAATGTATTAGGTATTATTAATCCAATAAAAGATATTATTAATCAAGTAAAAAATATTAGCAATAGTTTAGTACTAGTTGATGGAGCACAATGTATTATGCATCAAAAAGTTGATGTACAGTTATTAAATTGTGATTTTTATGTATTTTCAGGTCATAAAATGTATGGTCCAACTGGTATTGGAATATTATATGGTAAAAAATATTTACTTGATAGTATGTCTCCTTGGGAGACTGGTGGTGCTATGATTAAAAATGTTAGTTTAACAGAAGAAACTACCTTTAATCAAGCACCATGGAAATTTGAAGCTGGTTCACCCAATACTGCTGGTATTATAGGATTAGGTGCTGCTATTGATTATATAAAAGATATTGGATTACAACAAATTGCATTACATGAACAGTTGTTAACTAAATATGCTTTTGATGTTTTAAATAATATTCCTAATATAAAAATTTATGGATCTATTACGTATAATAGAATTAGTGTAATTTCTTTTAATTTAGGAACACATCACGCTTATGATATAGGTAGTTTATTAGATATTTATGGTATTGCTATTCGCACTGGTCATCAATGTGCATTGCCAATTATGAATTATTTTAAAGTTAATAGTATGTGTAGAATATCGTTAGCTATGTATAATGATTATTTTGAAATAGATAAATTAGTAGATATCTTAACAAAGATTAATAAAATATTAATTACTTAAATTAAGTAAATAATAATGAACCAAAAACAATTAATATATAATTTTAATAACTGTTTTTCTTGGGAAGAAAAATATTTATATCTAATTGAATTAGGACAAAAATTACCATTATTTCCTAATAAATATAAAATATCTAAATACTTAATTTCTGATTGTCAAAGTCAAGTTTGGATAGTTTTAAATAACTACAATAATAAAGTTAATTTACAAGGACATAGCGATGCTTTAATAGTAAAAGGATTAATTGCCGTAGTCTTTATTTTATACAAAGACTTAAGCTTAACAGAATTAATTAATTTTAATGTATATCCATTATTAAATAATTTGAATTTAAATAAATATTTGACTATATCTAGAAATCATGGTTTGCGATCAATAATTAAAAATATAAGAGACCAAGCAAAACAACACTTAATTATTTAATCTTAAGAAATATATTGTGTATTATAAATGTAAATACATACATCATTTAGTAGAATAACGTATATTAGCTAAACGTTATTCTACAACATAACAAAGTTTTACTTACGATAGTTAGTGATCTGATTATCTAATCTTTGATTAGCTCTAACCGCATTATTTTTAGCATTTTGTATGTCAGAATGCATATTATCCACATCATTACTAATTTTATTAAACTTTGTATCTAATGTTTTAACCTCTGAAGATATTTGATTAATTTTATTCTTATTAGAACAACCAACTAAAGAAAAACAACCAACAACTAAAATAGTTTGGATTAATTTAATATAATTCATAATTACCTTCCTTATGTAATAACTAAATAACATAGTAAAATCAAATTATTTTTATAATCTATTAAATTTATATTTTATTATCAATAATTATTTATAATTATATTTGAAAAAATTATATCTATATAGATAATAACTAATTTTTTTACTTAAATACGTCCGAGTGGATTCGAACCACCGACCATCACTATGTCATAGTGACACTCTTACCATACTGAGCTACGGACGTATTAATTACAATTAAAAATCTACTAAAATTTAATTATATAACTATAGTATCACTAGTTTTTATTTAAATCTAGTAATTATAATTATTTAATATTAAAATATATAATATTAAAATTATTATTTTAACATTATATAAAAAGGAATAAAATATATGTTTACTGGAATAGTACAATTGTCTACACCTGTAATATGTATTAATAAGAAAGATAATTTTTTAACTTTATCAATAAAATTAACTAAAAACTTATTAAATAATTTAATTATTGGCGCATCAATTTCTATAAATGGATGTTGTTTAACAGTTACTATTATTAACAAAAATATAATTAGTTTTGATATAATAAAAGAAACTTTATATTGTACTAATTTAAAATTTTTAAAGATAGGTGATATAGTAAATGTAGAAAGATCTATGAATCTTACCAAAGAAATTGGTGGTCATCTAGTTTCTGGTCATATTCATGGATTAGGTAAAATTGTTAATATTATTAGCTTAGATAATAATAAGATTATTTGGTTTAATGTAAAAAATGAGTTAATTAAATTTATATTGCCTAAAGGATTTATTAGTATAGATGGTATTAGTTTAACTGTAGGTAGAGTAATTAATAACAATTTTTGTGTTCATTTGATTCCAGAAACATTAAGATGTACTAATCTAAAAAATAGAAAATTATTTGATTTTGTTAATATTGAAATTGATTATCAAACTAAAACTATAATATCTACTGTAGAAAAATTTATGCAAAGTAAACTCAGTAACTAATTTATAAAATCAATATTTAAGGAAATATAATGGATTCTGTAATTATAAAAATTAAAAAACAAATTAATAATAATCCGATAATTTTATATATGAAAGGTACACCAGAAAGACCTAGTTGTGGTTTTTCTATGCAAGCTGTAAAGATATTATTTGCATGTGGTAAAAGATTTGCATATATTAATGTATTAGAACATGATGATATTCGACGTATATTACCTATGTATAGTAATTGGCCAACATTTCCTCAATTATGGTTAGATAAAAATTTAATCGGGGGATGTGATATTATAACTGATATGTATCATAATGGTAAATTAGAAATTTTAATAAAACAAGTTTTTAATAAGTATAATAAATAAATAATAATTTTAACTAATTATTTATTAACTTATTAAAATTAATTAATCAAATTAATAAGTAATTTATATTATAAATTTATATTTTATAATTAATAGCATTAATTATATTATTTTATTTTTAGGAAAAATAAAATAATAGCCATTATCAATTGAAATAATAAAATATATAATTTAGTCAAAAAAATAATTATGTAAAAATTTATTTTTTATTATATTATTCTTATAAGTAAATAAATTATAATAAATAATTGATCATATAAAGTTAATTATTTCAAATAACAATTAATTAATATATAATAATTAGTTAGATATATTAATTTAATAAGGTGATATTATTTAAACTTGATTAAGTGTTAATCAATAAATCTAATTTAAGAATTTAATAGTAGTAAAGTATTATTAATTTTATCTTATAATATAGGTAGATATTTTATTTTAATAAATATAAATTAATATCTATAAAGTTATCTATCACAAAATAAATAAAAATATTATAATTAAATAAACTACCTATTTAATATAGGTCAAGTAATATGGATATAATTCAAGAATTAAAAAATAGAGGTATTGTAAAACATATTATTAATGATAATGTTCTACAAGAAAAAATAAAACATGGATTTATTTCTTTATATTGTGGTTTTGATCCAACATCAGATAGTTTGCATTTAGGTCATTTAGCTTTATTAGTTTGTTTAAAGTATTTTCAATTAGCAGGTCACAAAGTTATTATTGTAATTGGTGGAGCTACTAGTTTAATTGGTGATCCTAGTTTTAAATCTCAAAAACGTAAGTTGCAAAATTTAGAAAAAATTAAATATTATATAAAAAAACTTAAATTACAAATATCTAAATTTTTAAGTTCTAATTGTAATAATAGTATTATTATTTTGAATAATTTTAGTTGGTTTAAAAAAATTAACTTAATTAAATTTTTAAAATTTATAGGAAAGTATTTTTCTATAAAAAATATGATAAGTAAATATTTTATTAAATTAAGATTAAATAATGATTTTGGTATTACTTTTACTGAATTTTCTTATACTCTATTACAAGGATATGATTTTCTTTATTTAAATAAACATTATAATGTAGTGTTACAAATTGGTGGTTCTGATCAATGGAATAATATTATTTCTGGTGTTAATTTAATAAAAAATATTTATCACAAATTAGTTACTGGTTTTACTTTACCATTAATATTAAAATCAGATGGTACTAAATATAGTAAAACTGGTTGTGGGGTAATTTGGTTAGATCCAAAAAAAACTAGTCCATATAAATTTTATCAATTTTTAATTAACATTAACGATACTCATATATACAAGTATTTAAAATTATTTACTTTAATTAACTTAAAAACTATTCTTTTCTTGGAAAGAAGAAATATAAAAGTTAATAATGTACCATTAGCAAAGTATATACTTGCAAAATATGCTACATTAATGGTACATGGTACATTGGGTTTTGTATCAGCAAGACG
>JAOBJS010000018.1 GCA_025728375.1 Candidatus Lightella neohaematopini | reverse complement strand
CTATTTAAACAAAATAATAAAATAAATTCACTAACAATTAAAGATTTTAAACAATTATCTCAAGATGGAATACCATCAATTAAAATTAGTAGTAATAAAGAAATTAATTTACAACGAGTTTTAGTACTAGCTAATTTAGCTAAATCTTATAAAGAAGCTAGCATAATAATTAAATCAAATTCAGTTAAAGTTAATAATATAAAAAATAATATTCCTAACTATATCTTTGTTGAGCGAGATAAATTATATAATAATTATACTCTAATTTGTAGAGGAAGAAAAAATTTTTGTTTACTTATATGGAATAAGTAAATTAAATAACTTACTCCTCTGACTGGATTCGAACCAGTGACACACGGATTAACAGTCCGTTGTTCTACCAACTGAACTACAGAGGAATAATCTACAATATTTTACTATATTGGCGAATAAGATAAAATGTTAAAACCATTATCAACATTAATTATTTCACCAGTAATACCATTTGATAAATCAGAACATAAAAACACTGCGACATTACCAATATTATCTATAGTAATCTCTTTTTTTATACAACTATGATTTAAACAATAAGAAAACATATTCTTAAAATCTTTTATTTTATACGATGATATAGTTTTTATTGGTCCTGAAGAAATTGCATTAACCTTAATATTATTTTTTCCCATAGAATAAGCTATATAACGTACATTAGCTTCTAAAGAAGCTTTAGCAAGACCCATAACATTGTAATTAGGAACTACTTTATTAGAACCAAGATAAGTTATAGTTACTAATGAAGAATTATCATTTAACATATTAAAACTAGCTTTTGATAAAGCTGCAAAACTATAAGAACTAATTTCGTGTGCTTTAACAAAGTCAACTCTATTAATTACTTTAATATAATCAGCATTTAATTGTTTATTATGAACATATGCGATAGAGTGTATTAATCCATCGAATTTAGACCATATCTTAGATAATTTAACAAACAATAAGTTTATCTCATTGTCTTGAGATACATCACATGTAATTACATCAACAGGATCTAAACTATTTAAAATTTTCTTAATACGAGATTTTAATTTTTCATTTTGACATGTGATAATTAAATCAGCACCAGCTTTATGTAAAGCTTTAGCAATACCATAAGCAATAGAATACTTACTTGATATACCAGTTACTAATATTTTTTTATTTAATAAAAGCTTCATATTTCTAAATTTAATTATAATAAAATAATTTAAAATTAATAAATTAAATATATAAATTAAATGTATAATAAAATACACAATGATTATAATTACTAAAAACAAAAAATACAATTGTATTGTAATTTTTTTACTAAATTATAATAAAATAATTATATAAACAAAAATTAATATATAAATAATATAACATTTTATTATCTTAATTTAATATTTTTAATGGTAAAAATATTAAATTAATAATAAATTTAATTAAAATAAATATTAGTAAATATTAAATAATGTAAATTAAAATAAGATTTATTATAATATTAAAGAATACTAATATTATAATTTTAATTATTATTTAATTTATTAAATTATTTATAATGAAATTTTAGATCAATATCAGTATTTAGTTATTTAAAGGTATTAATTAGCATAATTTATTATTTTAATTAACAATAAAAGTAATATAAATAATAGAATTATTAGATAATTAGTACTACTAATTATATTAAATTTAAATAAAAAAATGATAAATTAAATTAGTTAAATTACTTTGAAAGTAATTTAATAATTATATATTTTAAAATTTAAAATAAAATCAGTAATATAACACAAATTATAGTGTAAATTTTAATTATTTTATAATTTATTAATAAATAAATATGGTTATTATAGATGGTAATCAATCAGTAGCAAATATCGCTTATGTTATAAATGAAATTATAACAATTTATCCAATTACTCCTAGTTCTACTATGTCAGATTTAGTTAGTCAATGGTCAGATAGTAATTTACCTAATGTATGGGGAGATGTACCTAAGGTAATAAAAATGCAATCAGAAGTTGGTGTAATTGCTAGCATACATGGGGCATTACAAACAGGATCTTTAGCTACATCATTTACATCTTCACAAGGATTATTATTAATGATTCCTAGTTTATATAAAATAGCTGGGCAACTTATGCCATTTGTATTACATGTTGCAACTAGATCAATAGCAACAAGCTCATTGTCAATTTTTAGTGATCATTCTGATGTTATGGCAGCACGTACCACAGGATGTGCAATGTTATGTTCTAGTAGTGTACAAGAAGCACAAGATTTTGCATTAATATCACAAGCTACTAGTTTAAATAGTAGAATACCATTTATACATTTTTTCGATGGTTTTAGAACATCACATGAGATAAATAAGATAAATTCATTAAACAAAAGAATTATATGTTCTATAATTTCACAAACATCAATAAATAATCATAGAAAAAGATCATTAGATCCTAATAACCCATTAATTAGAGGAGTATCTACTAATGATGATGTTTATTTTCAATCTAGAGAAGCATCGAATATTTACTATAATAATGTATTAAAAAATATTTTATTTGTTATGAATAAATTTTATTTACTTACTGGAAGAAAATATAATCCGTTTGAATATTATGGACATTTACAAGCAACTTCAATTATAGTAGTTATGGGATCAGCTTCTTGTGTTTGTAAAGAAGTAGTAATGTACTTAATTAAAAAAAATTATAAAGTTGGTGTAATTATAACAAAATTATATCGTCCATTTTTTTATCAAGAATTTATAAAAGTTTTACCAAAAACAGTTTCTGCAATTGCTGTATTGGACCGAACCAAGGAACCAGGATCTTCTGGTGAACCATTATATTTAGATGTTAATAGTTCATTAACTAAAGCATTTTATAATAAACAAATAAAGTGTCTACCAATAATTATTAATGGTAGATTTGGTTTAGGATCGAAAGAATTTAGCTTAAATTGTGTATTTTCAATATTTAAAGAACTAAATAAAAATAATCCCAAATTACATTTTACTGTTGGTATTCATGATGATGTTACTAATTTATCATTGATAGTATCAAATAATAAATATTCATTACATAATAACTATATAATAGAAGCAATATTTTATGGTATTAGTGGTGATGGTTCAGTATCTGCTGCTAAAAATAGTGTAACTATAATTGGTAATAATACTAATTTATTTGTGCAAAGTTATTCTCATTATGATTCTAGAAAATCAGGTAGTTTAACTTCCTCTCATATTCGAGTTAGTAATAATAATATTAATGCTCCTTATTTAATAAAATCAGCTAATTTTATAAGTTGTGGCCATTGGCAAATTTTAAATAAGTATAATATATTAAATAATTTAAGTAAAAATGGTATTTTGTTAATTAATACAGTATATTGTTCTAATAAAATTCTAGATATGTTTTCTGATAATATCAAATTAATACTTTATAATAAAAGAATTAAATTATACATAATAAATGCTAAATACATAGCTAATAAATATAAATTAGGTAGTAAAACTAATATTATTATGCAAGTAATATTTTTTAAGTTAATAAAAATATTACCAATGAATATAGTAATAAATCATTTAAAAAATCTAATAATAGATATTTATGAAAGTAAAAATAAGCAACTAGTCTTAAACTATTTAAATTTATTACCTAATATAAGTAAGTTAATAAAACTTATACCTATAAAATTAAATACTATTGGTACTAACTTAAATAATGAAATAAATAATAATATTAATAATTATACTATATGTAAAAAAAATTTAATTTATAACATGATTCATGGATTAGGTAATTATATTCCTGTTTCAATGTTTCCTGTTGACGGAAGTTGGTATACCGGTACTTCAAAATTAGAAAAACGCAATCTTGCAGATTATATTCCTGTATGGAATGCTAGTTTATGTAAACAATGTAATTATTGTGTAGCAATATGTCCTCATACTGCATTAAGGGTTAAAATAGTTGATAATAAAGATCTAGATAATAAACCAGATAAAATGTCTTTTTTATCATTAAGATTAAAAAATTTTAAAGATAAAAAGTATATATTACAAGTATCTCCAGAAGATTGTACTGGATGTAGATTATGTGTGGAAGCTTGTCCAGTTGTGATAGATGGAATTAAAGCAATTAATATGAAATCTAATTTAAGATATTTTAATCAAGAAAAAATTAATTTTAATTTCTTTAAAAATTTACCAGATAATATAAATATTAATAATTTTAAAAAATTAAATATTAGAACATCACAATTTATTCAACCATTATTTGAGTATCCAAGCGCATGTGCTGGATGTGGAGAAACATCATATATAAAATTACTAACTCAGTTATATGGAAAGAAATTAATAATAGCAAATGCTACTGGTTGTTCTTCTATTTATAGTGGTAATTTACCAACTACTCCATATACAAAAGATAGTTCTGGTAAAGGTCCAGCATGGGCTAATTCTTTATTTGAAGATAATGCAGAATTTGGTTTAGGATTTAAGTTATCTGTTAATTTTCATAAAAAAAGAGTATTAAGAATAATGAATAGACTAAAAAAAATAACACCTAATTTAAATAATTATATCAATATAATTTTAAATAAAAATGAATTATCATATGAGTATATTGAAGAAATAAAAAAATTAATAAATAATGATTCTTTGCTTAAGAATACTATTTTTTACAATGATTTAAATTATTTAATTAATAGATCGATATGGATTATTGGTGGCGATGGTTGGGCTTATGATATAGGAGTTAGTGGTTTACAATATGTATTAAATTCAAGAGAAAATATTAATATTCTTGTATTAGATACACAATGTTATTCAAATACCGGTGGGCAATATTCTAATGCTACTCCTTTAGGAGCAGTTACTAAATTTAGTAAATATGGAAAATTAAATAAAAACAATGATTTAGGATTAAATATAATAAGTACATATGATCATATATATGTCGCACAAATTTCTATAGGTGCTAATTTTCAACAAACAATAAAAGCAATACAGGAAGCAGAATTATATAATGGACCATCATTAGTTATTGCTTATAGTCCATGCATAGAACATGGATATGATTTATCTTATAGTTATCAACAAGTTAAGAAATTAACATCCATTGGATTTTGGCCATTATATAGATTTAACCCTAATTTAATAGCAAAAGACATAAATCCGTTAACTATTGATTATAGTATTACATCTAATAATATATTAAGTACATTAATAAAAGAACAACGTTTTAGAAGATTATACGAAATTAATCAAAAAAAATTTTATGATTTTTTACAAGAAATTAAAAAAGAAATAAGATACAAATTTGATTATTTATTAAATATAAGTAAAAAATTTAATAAATAATTTTATTTTATGCCTGAATGACCAAATCCTTTATTATAACGTTTACTTCTATTAGCGAAATGTTTTACTACTTTTAGTTTTACTTTTAAGATTGGTGTAAATATCATTTGTGCAATTCTATAATTTGGTTTAATAATAAAATTATATTTACTACGATTAAATAAAGAAATTAATATAGGACCTTGATAATCTGGATCTATTAAACCAATATTATTACTTAATATAATTCCATGATTATGACTTAATCCTGATCTTGGTAATATAATAGCTGCTATATTATAATTGTTAATATGTATAGCTATACCAGTAGATATAAGTTTAGTTTGCCTAGATTTTAAAATTATAGAATTTTTTATACAAGCTCGTAGATCTAAACCAGCAGAACCATCAGTTTCATAAGATGGTAATTTATAATCAAAATTCTTATTTAAGAGTTTAATGTTTACTATCTTTTTCATATCTAATAATAATTTGTTTCATTAATTGTTTTGCAAGTATTTGTTTTTTATTTAAAGACAAAAGCATTTCTCCATTATTCCATATTAAATATAGTTCATTATAATCATTATTTATATTATTAAACCTATTTTTAGAAACATTATTAGCACAAATTAAGTCTAATTTTTTTTCAATTAATTTTTTTCTAGCACGTTCCTTAATTAAATTAGTTTCAGCAGAAAAACCAATAACGTACGGACGATTTTTAGTTAATTGACTAACTTCGGATATAATATCAGGATTTTTAATTAAATTAATAATTAAATTATCTTTTTTAGCAATTTTGTTAGAAGAAAAATTAGTTATTCTATAATCTGATACAGCTGCACAACCAATAAAAATATTTTGCTTATTTATATTATCCATAACAGCTTGTTTCATTTCTAAAGCGCTTATTACATTAATACGTTTTATATTACCTGGTGGAGTTAATAAATTAACTGGACCTGATATTAATGTAACGTTAGCACCAAATAAAGCAGCAACATAAGCAATAGAAAATCCCATTTTTCCAGAACTGTAGTTACTAATAAAACGTACTGGATCTATTAATTCATGAGTAGGACCAGCAGTAATCATAATATTAAAATTTTTTAATGGTGTATAAAAATACTGTTTTAATTTTTTTATGATTATATTTGGATTTAACATAGAACCTAAACCAATATCTCCACAAATTTGTTTACCAAAATTAGGACCCCAAACTAATATACCTCTATTTCTTAATGTTTGTATATTATGTTGAGTAATAGGAGACCGATACATATAATTATTCATAGAGGGAATAATTACTATTTTTGCTTTAGTTGCTAAACATATAGTACTTAATAAATCATCAGCTAATCCCAAAGATATTTTTGCTATAATATTTGCAGTTGCTGGAGCTAATAATATTAAATCCGCCCATTTAGCTAACTTAATATGTATTATATTATTATTATTAGCATCAAATATATCATCAAATACTTTGTAGTTAGATAAAATTTGTAAACTCAATTTATTAATTAATTTTTTTGATGTTTTAGTCATAACTATACGTACTATTGCTTGTTTTTTCCTTAAGTAACGTATTAATTCAAATACCTTATATATAGCAATACTTCCACTAATACCTAGTAATATACGTTTTTTTAATAAAGTTATCATATACAATACCTTATAATTATAGTAATTAATACGATTTTATAATAAACTAGTGTATTATCTATATATTTTTATTACAATAAATGTTTTGATTATGCTAATTATATATATTTTAAGTAATTATATTATTAATTTTTTTTAATAATTAGTACATAATATATTATAGTAAGTTAGGAGTATTTAGAAATGGCAAAAATTTGTTGTGTTACTAATAAAAAATCAGTTAGTGGAAATAGAAGATCTCATGCTATGAATATTACTAAAAGAAAGTTTTTACCTAACTTACATTATCATCGTTTTTGGTATTCTAAAGAAAAACGTTTTATAAAATTACGTGTTACAACTAAAGGTATGAGAATAATTGATAAAAAAGGTATAAAAAATATTTTATTTAAAAGTTTATGAAAATAATAATCAAATTTTTATAATTTAAGATTTTTTAAAAGAGTGGTTAAAATGTCTAAAAAAAATTGTATTAATATTAAATTAGTTTCATCGGCTGGCACAAAACATTTTTATGTTACGACAAAAAGTAAACTTAATAAAGTAAAAAAAATAGAATTAAAAAAATTTGATCCAATTATTAGAAAACATGTTTTATATAAAGAATCTAAAATATGATTTTCTGATATTACTGATAACTAATAATAAATAATAATTAATATAGTTATTAAAATGCCTGAATTACCAGAAGTAGAAGTAAGTAAACGTATTATTAGACCATATATTTTTGGTTATACAATCTTATGTACCAAAGTATATAATATTAATTTACGTTGGCCAATAAGTAATGAGTTAATTAGCATCAAAAATCAGGTAGTAATTGATGTTATTAGACGAGCTAAATATATTTTGTTAGAATTAATAAACGGATTTATAATTATTCATTTTGGTATGTCTGGTAAGTTGGAAGTATTGCATAAGAATATTAAACCAGGAAAACATGATCATATTGACTTTGTTATGAGCAATAATATAATTATTAGATATACTGATAGTAGAAAATTTGGATCATTAATATGGAGTTATAAATACCATTTACCTAAAAATATTTTAAATTTAGGAATAGAACCATTAAGTAATGATCTAAATTATAATTGGTTTTGTAATAATATTCGCAATAAAAATTCTTCAATTAAACCTTTATTAATGAGTACTAAGTGGATAGTAGGTATAGGTAACATTTATGCTAATGAAATATTATTTGCATCAAAGATTATGCCGACTAGAATTATTAAAACTTTAAATGATAATGAAGTAAAATTATTAATATATAACATAAAAAAAATATTGTTATATGCTATTAATCTAGGAGGATCTACTATAAATAATTTTAGTTGTAACCAGTTAACTGGTATGTTTAGTAAAAAATTACAAGTATATGGACGTTATAATTCTAAATGTAATAAATGCATGAATATAATAAAAGTTATA
>JAOBJS010000017.1 GCA_025728375.1 Candidatus Lightella neohaematopini | reverse complement strand
AATCCATTGGTCGTATACTACCATATAGACATAATATAATATTAACTAATACTATAAAAGATATTAATTCTACTAATAGAGTAAGTATAGTAAATACAGTACAGGAAGTTCTATCATTATTAAATAATGATTATGAATATTTAGTAATAGGTGGAGCTCAAATATACAAATTATTTTTTAAATACGCAAATAGATTATATATTACGTATATTGATTTATTAGTATATGGTAATATATTTTTTCCTGCTTTTAATCTAAAAAATTGGAATCCAATTTTTACTCAGTATCAACATTGTTGTAATGTAAATCTTTGTTTTAAGATTTTAGAAAGAAAATAAAAAATTTAATTCTTATTTACATAATAATATTTTTTATTATCCCAACATAGTGCAGTTAACCTTTTTCCCCAACAACAACCAGTATCTATATTATAGATTTTATTCGGAGTATATCTACCAGTTAATGCCGACCAATGACCAAAAATAATACTGTATTTATTTAGTATTTGTACTTTATTAAACCAAGGAATTAAATATGTAGGTTTATTTGTTGGAGTACCTACATATTTATTATCTAATTGATAATAATTGTAATAATAACGAATACGTGTAAATACATTAGTATTAAATTTAATACGCTTTAATTTACTAAAGGTAAATAATTTAAGAAGTTCTTCATTTACAGTCTTTTTAAATAAAAAATAAAGAAAATATTTACAATAATTATTTTTTAAGAGAAATTCAATTTCTTTAGAATATTTAATAATTTTTTTAGTACTCCAGAATGGTAGTATACCTGCATGAACAACAATAAATCTTTTTATTTTATTAATTATTAATATTGGTTGAAATTTTAACCAATTTATTAATTCTTCTATTTCAGAAGAATAAAACATATTATTAGTAATAGAAAAAATAGTATTTTTTAATGAAATACCATTATACAATGCTAATAAGTTTAATTCATGATTACCTAATACTATATTAGTATTTTTTAGTCTATAAATTAACTTTAGTACTTCTAATGATTTATCTCCTCTAAAAATTAAATCACCAGTTAATAATAATTGATCGTTATTATCATCATAATTAATAATATCTAATAATTTGCATAACTCATCATAGCAACCATGAATATCACCAATAAAATAAATAGACATAAATTTAAATATTAATTTTGTTTGTTAAATAATAATATTGATCAATAGTTATTTCATCAGCTCTTAATGATGGATTAATATTGTATTTTATTAAATCTTTTATAGAAAATAATTTTTTTAAACTATTTTTTATTTTTTTACGTCTTTGATTAAAAGCTAGATTTAAAATTAATATTAGTTTATCTAAATTAATACTTATTTTATAATTACGTGGTAAAAATCTAATTACTGTTGAATAAACTTTTGGTGTTGGATAAAATGATGTTGGAGATATAGTAATTAATGGTACTATATTGTAGTAATATTGCATAATAATACTTAATTTACCATATTCTTTACTATTTGGTTTAGCAATAATTCTATTAGCTAATTCTCTTTGTAACATAAAATGTATATCATGAATTACATTAACATATTTTAATACGTGAAAAATAATATTGATACAATTATTATATGGTAAATTACCAAATAATCTTAATTTTTGATTCATTTGTCTGCTTAATATAAAAAAATTAGTGTTAATAACATTTTGACACATAATGTTAATATTATTATTACTAAGTTTATTTGTTAGCTTTGTGGCTAAATCTATATCTATTTCAATTAAAAATAAATATTTTACTAAATTTACTAATCTTTTTGTTACAGCTCCAGTTCCTGGACCAATTTCTACAATTATTTGATTAATTTTTGGACATATTAAATTAATAATACTTTTTATAACATTAACATCTTTTAAAAATACCTGACCAAATTTTCTTTTAAAATTTTTTTTATATAAACTATTATAATTCATGATTATATTTTAATTTCATTATATTAATAGTAGTATGCAATACATGTTTTATATTATTTGTATTAACTTTACTAGATCCAGCTATTTCTAGAGCGGTACCATGACATACTGAAGTTCTAATAAAAGGTAATCCTAAAGTAACATTTACTATATTATCAAAATAACAATATTTTACTAATGGTAGTAACTGATCGTGATACATAGCTAATATAACATCAGCGTGGTGTAAGTATTTGCTTTGAAAAATTGTATCTGCTGGTAATGGTCCATGAATATTATAATTATTCTTTTTTAAAGAATTAATTAAAGGAGTAATAATATTAACTTCTTTAGTTCCTAAAAATCCATTTTCCCCAGCATGTGGATTTAAACCACAAACATAAATACATGGATTAGAAATTTTATAATCATATTTTAAATAATTGTGCAGTATCATAATACTATTATATAGTAATTTTTTAGTAATTAATTTTGGTACACAACTTAGGGGTACATGAGTTGTGGCTAAAGCAATACGTATATTTTTATACATAAATGTCATTAAAACCGGTGTTTGACACAATTTTGATAGAAATTCAGTATGACCAGTAAAATTAATTCCGTAATCATTAATAATTGCTTTATTTACTGGCCCTGTAATAAGAGCTGAAAAATTATTTAACAAACAAAAATTACACGCTTCTTTTAAGGAATTAATAGTATATTCACTATTACTTACATCTAACTTACCAGTAATTACTTTATTTTTAGTGTATACTGGTAATACTAAAATTTCACCTATAGACCTATGTTTTATTTTTATATCAGGTGAATAATTATATATTTTTAATGGTAATGATAATTCTTTCGATCTACTAATTAATAAATCAGGATCAGCACAAGCGATAATATTTACTGGCCATATATATTGTGCCAAATAAATAATTAAATCTGGCCCAACACCTGAAGGTTCACCCGTAGTAATAATAATATTATAATTATTCATAATTACTGATATTAGAATTAATATAAGATTGATGATACTGTTTGTTAATAAAAATTTTTATTATCTCTAAAAAATAACGCTTTAAAATTATTAAATGACTATACTTTCTTAAAAAGTTACTATGTTTATTGTGAATATCTAATAATTGCACAATATACCAATTATGTCCTATTTTAATAGGATTACTAATGTTACTAATATTCATATTTAAAATTATTTTTTTCATAACTGGATGTATACGATTAATACTACTAAACCATATGCCGGTGTTATAAAAATTATTATTACCTAACATTAATTTGTTAATAATACAGTTAAAATTAATAGTTTTATTAAAAATTTGTTTTTTAATTTTACTAAAATTATGTATTAATAAATTATTATTAAAGTATTTTTGATTAATTATAATATATCTTATGATATATATTTTATCATTTATTGTATGTTTATTTAATTTATTAATATTATTTACTTTAAGAAAGTATATGCTTTTTTTTGTACAAATTGGACCAATTAACATATTTTTATAAATCTTTTTAATATGTTGTTTTATTAATAATGGTATATTATTTATTAATTGCCAATTATTATTACTATATTTTTTTATACTAATTAATTTATTATTTATTAAATATTTTAATTTATTTAAATTTAGACAATTATTACTATAATCAATAGAATTATTAATTATTTTTATTATTTTTATTTTATCATTGGATGTATATTTTAATAAGTTAATTATAAAGTAACTTAACTTAACTTTAATTCTGTAAAAATATTTATTTATTATTTGTTGTGATAAAATATTAACTTCTTGTTTTGGAACTATGATATTTTGTATAATACAATCATTTATTTTTTTATTTAAAATTATTTGATAAATTTTACTTTTGATAACATCAAATTTCATCTTTGGTGTAAAAAAATTTATATTATTTATATTTTTATCTTCAAGAATATTTTTTACCAAATTTTCTATTTGTTTACTATTAACAATATTGTCAGAAAAAATTATATTATTAATTACTAACATGTACATAATTCTGTAATATATAATATAATAATCGTAATTATTATAAAATATATATTGGTTATTCTTTAATATATGTTGTAATTCATTATTAATATCACTATCTAAAATTAAATTATTATTTACAACAATATTTATTCTATCTAACATAATTGGCGTAGAGTACACATAATTAGTTAATACTAAATTTATAAATATACTAATTAATAGGTACATAATTTTAATATCTGTTATAGATTAATTACTGATACCAATATTAAAAGAAAAATGGTTATTATTTTTTTTAATTAAATTATTAGATATTTTATTATATATTAACTTATATTCATACCTAACAATAAAATTAAAATGACAATTTTCATATTTTATATTAAAAAATTGACTATCTATATTATTATTTTTTATGTCAAAGTTGTTTTGATTGTTAATCGCCCAATTTTTATTAATAATCCAATCAAAATTTATCCCAATTTGATGTTTGGATAAAGGAAATAATTTATCTAAATTTAAGTGCTTTAAATTTAAATAATAATAATTTATAGTTAAAAATCGTTTATTTGTAAATTTATATTTAATCTTTGTATTATTAAATATAATATTATTTACACTTCTAATAAATTCCGTACTACTATTAATAAATAATTTATTTTTAAAATTTGTGATATTTTGATTAAACCAAATATTATTTACTACTTCATTATATTTATTATGATTAAATAATATATAATTTATTTTTCCTAATGAAAAGTATAATTTTTCTATGTTTTTGTTAAAAATAAATGTCTTGAATCCTGCAAAAAGGTAATGACTAAAGAATTTATTTTTATCAATATTATTAAAAAAGATAAAATTCTTTTGATAAAAATTATCAAAATTAAAATTATTATCTAATATGTTATATTTATATTCTATAGTTGGTTTAATAAGTTGTGTGTAATGATTATCAATAAATAACTTCATTATTATATTCCAATTAATATTTATTCCTGGTATTATATATGTGTGTTTACTATTAAGTAAATTATTAATCTTGTTGCAATAATTTAAGTTAATATTTTTATTTTTATATATAGTATTTAAATTGAATAGTAAATCTATTATTCCTAATTTAGTAGGAATTAGATAATTTAATTTAGGAATAATATAAAAATATTTTAATGTATCATTATTAATGTTATATTTAGTAAATTTACCTAGTATAGTAAAATTAATTAGCTTATTATATAGATCTTTATAGTAATAAAGATCAATAAATGAATTAATATTATAACTACTATTTTTTATTAGAAACTTTTCATATAAAATATTGCTATTAATATTTTTGTTATTTACTAGCAAATAATATTTTCTAATTATTTTGTTATTAAAATAATTATCAATATTTAATGACTTTATAAAATCATAATTATTGGATTTATTATAGATAATATCTAATTGGTAATTATTTTTTTTTAGTGTATTAAACCAATGAAATAACCATAAATTACTATTCACTTTTTTTTGATTAGGAATAAAAGAAAATTCTAATGATCCATGACAATTTTTATATAAATAATTAAATTTATTTTTTAAACTAAAAATATTTTGCTTAATACTAGGAATAATAATTATTTCATAAGAATGAAGATTACTGAGTAATCTATATGGAATATTTAATTCTACTCCCTTATCATAGCCAATACTTGGTAGTAATATACCAAAATATGATAAATCGTTATTATGAGTAAACGATAAATATGGACTATAAAATATAGGTATATTATTTAGTTTAAGTTTAGCATGCCATATTTTAATTATTTTATTATGAGAATTATAAATTATTTTTGATCCATAAATAATGATATTGTTATGATTAATGGAACATAAATATAGCTTTCCATTAATTATATATATATTATTAATATTATATAATGTATCGTACAAATCTTTATTTTTTTTAATTTTTATTATGTTATAACGACTATTAATATGAGTATTATAAACATCAAAATATAGTTTTACCTTGTTTCCAACAATTTTGTTTATTTTATTAAAAAATACAACATGTCCAGTAGCTGTTACTTTTATTAAAAAATTTTTATTATTTTTTAATGTTATATACTCCAAAATTATTTTATCTGAGTAAATAATATTATTGTCTTTCTGTAAAAATACATGTCCTAACAAGATTATTAATTTGTCATAATAAATATTAATTATATCAGAATAGATATTAATAGATTTATTATTATGAATATTTGCTTTTATGAATAATGTATATGAAAATACAAAATATATTATAAGTAATACTTTTAATATATAAAATAAAGTATTTTTCATAAAATGAAATTAATTATTTATTTTAATGTTAAATTTTCTAATATAAATTAGAATAAATTAAATTTTTTTAAAATAAAATTATATTAATTCAATAAAATTTTTTTGTAAAATATATAATTAATTTATGATTAATAATTATCAACATAATACGGTATTATTACATGAAGCTGTTAATAGTTTAAATATAAAACCTAATGGTATATATATAGATGCTACCTTTGGTTCTGGAGGACATGCTAAATTAATATTATCTAAACTAAACAAAAATGGTAAATTAATAGTAATAGATCGTGATCCATTAGCTATAAAAATTGCTCGGAGTATTTTAGATAATAGGTGTTATATTATTTATGATAATTTTTCTAATATGATAAAATATGTAAAAAAATTAAATTTATTAGGACAAATTGATGGAGTATTGTTAGATTTAGGTATGTCATCAATGCAATTGAATGATTCTAGTAGAGGTTTTTCTTACATAAAAAATGGACCATTAGACATGCGTATGAATAATACAATAGGTTATACTGCTGGACATTGGTTAAATTATGCTAAATATAATGATATTTATTCAGTATTATATAATTTAGGTGAAGAACATTATGCAAAATATATCAGTAAAAATATATGTAAATTTAAAAAATATAATAGCATAGTAAATACTATGGATTTATCAAAAATTATTGCTAGAAGTTATAAAAATATTAATAAGCGTAGCAAAAGACATCCAGCAACTAAAAGTTTTCGTGCGATTCGTATGTTTATTAATCGAGAATTAGAAGAAATTAAATTATTATTAAACTATATATATTATATATTATCATTTAGAGGTATTTTGTCTATTATTAGTTTTCATTCATTAGAAGATAGAATAATAAAATATTTTATGTCACCAATTACTAATATTAGTAGTACAAATTTATTTAGTATAGATCAACAATTTATATTAAAAACTAATAAAGATAAAAAATTTAAGTTTTTAAAAAAAGTTAAACCATCACTAAATGAAATAAGTAATAATAGGAGATCACGTAGTGCTATTTTACGTGTTGCTCAAAAAATATATTAATTCGATTAAATTAGTTAAATAATATATAACATGTAAAATAAACATTATTTAGTACAATTATAATTGCATACTTTATGCCAAAATTTACTTAATATTATAAGTATTATAATGAATTATAACTTACATAACTTAATTTCTCCATGGATTAAAGATATTATTATATTAAATAATAACTATGATTTATCTAAATATAATATTACTGATATTGCATTACATAGTGATTTAGTAATCAGTGGTAGTTTATTTATTGCTATCAGTGGTTATAATACTCATGGCGCTAATTATATTACAATTGCTATTAGAAATGGAGCGCAAGCAATAATTGTTGAGTTTAATAATCACTATATTAATCATTTAAAATATTATAATAATATTCCAATTATTTTATTTAAAAATTTAAAATTAAGATTATCAGCATTAGCTGGAAGATTTTTTAATCATCCATCAAAAAAAATTAAATTAGTTGGTGTTACTGGAACTAATGGTAAAACTACTATTACTAATTTAGTATCACAATGGGTATATTTATTAGGAGAAAATAGTGCAGTTATGAGCACTATTGGTAACGGTATAATTAAAAATAATTACTTATCACCAACATATAATACTACAATATCACCAATAGATATTCAAAGACAATTATTAGATTTTGTTTTAAATAGAGTAAAATTTGTAACACTAGAAATTTCTTCTCACGGAATTACACAAAATAGAATAGATGATTTACATTTTAATGCCGCAATACTTAGTAATATTAGTCATGATCATTTAGATTATTATGGTAATATGAAACAATATATTCTTAGTAAGTGGCAATTATTTAGTAAATTTAATATACATCATAATATTATAAATATTGATGACCCTATTGGAGAGATTTGGGCAAGAAAAATATCTAATGTTTCAGTAATATCAATAAACAAAAAATTATCTAATTATTATAATAATTTTTGGTTATATGCTAGTGATATATCATATACTATTAGTAATACTAATATTAAATTTTGTTCTTTTTGGGGTAATGGTAATATTGTTACTAAATTAATTGGTGAATTCAATGCTATAAATGTATTATTGGCGTTAATTGCTCTACTATCATTAAATTATCCATTATCAGAATTAATACGTACTGCTAAATATTTAAAACCAATAGTAGGTAGAATGGAAATTATAAATTCAATAAATTATCCAATAGTAATTATTGATTATGCTCATAATCCTGAAGCACTTAAAAAATTATTATTAGTTAGTAGAAACTATTGTAGTAATAAATTATGGTGTGTATTTGGTTGTGGTGGTGAAAGAGATAAACAAAAAAGAGCAATAATGGGTTATATCGCTAATAATTATGCTGATGTAAGTATTATCACTAGTGATAACCCACGTAATGAATCATTATTATCAATAATTAGTGATATAAAATCTGGTATGAATAATATTAAAAAAATAATTAAAATTATTTTTGATCGTAGTCAAGCAATTAATTACGCTATAAATAATGCTAATAGAAAAGACGTAGTTGTTATTGCTGGTAAAGGTCATGAAAACTATCAAATTATTAAAAGTAATTATTTTTATTATTCTGATAAGTTTGTAGTTAATAATTTATTAAAAATATAAAATGTTACCAATTACTTTATCTAAAATTGCATCAATAATTAATGCTAAGTTAATTAATAATATTAATAATGATATAATACTTACAATTAGTCTTGACTCAAGAAAAATTACAAAAAATAAAAAATGTTTATTTATTGCCTTAAAAGGTAAAAATTTTGATTCTCATAATTTTATATTAGAAGCAATTCATAATGGTGTAATAGCTATTTTGGTTTGTTGTGAGTATAAAGTTAATATTCCTCAATTAATAGTTTCTAATACTAAAATAGCGTTAGGAAAATTAAGTTTATGGGTTAGACAGCAATATTCAGTAAAAGCATTAACTATTACTGGTTCTTCTGGTAAAACATCAGTAAAAGAAATTACTACTAGTATTTTGAAGCAATGTGGTCATGTATTATGTAATTTTGGTAATCAAAATAACGATATTGGAGTACCAATAACTTTATTAAAATTAACTTCAAAACATAATTTTATTGTTATTGAATT
>JAOBJS010000016.1 GCA_025728375.1 Candidatus Lightella neohaematopini | reverse complement strand
AATCATATAATATATTGTTATGATGGAGATAAAGTTGGGTATTGTGCTATGTGGAAATCATTAAAATCTAGTTTACCTTATTTAACAAATAATAGGCAAATAAGTTTTATTTTTTTACCCAAAGGTACTGACCCAGATACACTAATTAGAAAAATAGGTACTAACAAATTTAAATTATTAATTAAACAAGCATACTCATTATTAGAAGTATTATTTCGTGTTTTATCATTTAAATTTGATTTAAATGATACAAATTCGCGCGTTAAATTAATTTATTCAGCTTTATTGTTAATAAATAAAATACCTGGTGAAATAATACGTATTTCTTTAATATATGAACTAGGTAAAAAAATTGGTATTATGGATTACAATTATTTAAAAAAATTATTATTTAACTATAAAAAATATAAAGATAATAATTTATTAAAAGTAAGTATAATAAAATATAACTATATTAATATATTAATAAGTTTGCTAATACAAAAACCGAAATTATCTGTTCTTGTTAAGAATTTAGATGAATTAAATAATACTAACTCTTCTGACATAATTTTATTTATTATGTTAGTTAATACATGTAATGCTAAATCTAATTTATCTACTAATCAATTATTAGAATATTATAGACATAGTAATGTTTTTGAAAAATTAGAAAAATTAGCTGTATGGAATCATATGATTAAACATAATTTAATTGAAGATACTTTTATAGAAATGTTAGATAAGTTACACTATTCTATAGTAGAACAAAAATATAATAATCTTATTAATCGTGATAGATTAAACAAATTAAATTATAAAGAAAGATTAGAATTATGGTCTTTGAATTTAAAACTAGCACAACATAAATAATAATACTATCATAATTATCTTTATTTTAGTAAAAATTATTTGTATCATAAATATAATTTATAATAATTGGTAATTAACTAATTAAGTGTGTGTTTAAATGTTATGGATTTAATTTTATGGAACATTTACAATTTAAACAATTAGTTATACGTGGTAAAGAACAAGGATATTTAACCTTTACTGATATTAATGATTATTTACCTGAAAATATAATTAACTCAGAATTAATTACAGACGTTATGCAAATGATAAACGATATGGGTATTCAAATAATAGAAGAACCCTCAACAAATGATAATTTATTAACACAAATAGAAACTTGTAATATAGATAATAATAATCAAATTAATAATCATGAATCAAATATAATTGGTCAAACTAATGATCCAATGCGTATGTATATGAGGGAAATGGGTACTGTAGGGTTATTAACCAGAGAAGGTGAAATTGATATTGCTAAAAGGATTGAAGATGGTATTCATCAAGTACAATCTACAGTAGCAGAATATCCAGAAGCAATCACATATTTATTAGAACAATATGATAAAGTAAAAGCTGGTGAGGTTAAATTATCTGATTTAATTACTGGTTTTATAGATTTTAATTGTGTTGATAAGCAAGTACCGACAAAATTAGTTAGTAATGATCTTGTATCAAAAGATATTGTTATTGAAGATGAATATAATTATATTCAAGATAATGTAGATGATAATATTATAGATCCAGTATTAGCTCATAAAAAATTTATAACGTTAAAAAATCAGTATAAAATTACTAAAAATGTTATTAAGCATTTTGGACGCAATCATGTTAACTCAATTAAAGAAATAATGAATTTGTCAGAAATATTTAAGCAATTTAGATTAGTACCAAAACAATTTGATTATTTAGTAAATAATATGCGTTCTATTATTGACAAAATTAATATACAAGAACAATTAATTATTAAGCTATTTGTTGAAGTAAGTAAAATACCAAAAAAAATATTTAGCCATTTGTTTTCTAATGTAGAATTTAATAATAGTTGGTTTGACAGTATTTTATCCATGAACCAACCATGGGTAAAAAAGTTACATGAAGTTGATCAAGAAATATATTGTAGTATAAATAAATTGAATAGTATTGAAGAGGAAACAGGTTTAACTATCAAACAAATAAAAGATATTAATAGAAGAATATTAATAGGTGAAGCAAAAGCTCGTAGAGCTAAACAAGAAATGATAGAAGCTAATTTAAGATTAGTCATATCAATTGCTAAAAAATATACTAATAGAGGATTACAATTCTTAGATTTAATACAAGAAGGTAATATTGGATTAATGAAAGCAGTTGATAAATTTGAATATCGTCGAGGTTATAAATTTTCTACCTATGCCACCTGGTGGATTAGACAAGCCATTACTAGGTCTATTGCTGATCAAGCTAGAACTATACGTATTCCAGTACATATGATAGAAACAATTAATAAACTAAATCGTATATCTAGACAGATGCTACAAGAAATAGGTAGAGAACCAACTCCGGAAGAGTTATCCAAACGCATGTTTATGTCAGAAGATAAAATTCGTAAAGTATTAAAAATTGCAAAAGAACCAATTTCTATGGAAACACCTGTAGGTGATGAGGAAGATTCTCATTTAGGTGATTTTATTGAAGATACATCTTTAGAGTTACCAATTGATTCAGCTACTACTGAAAGTTTACGTATAGCAACAAATCATGTATTATCAAGCTTAACAGATAGAGAAGCTAAAGTATTACGTATGAGATTTGGTATTGATATGAATACTGATCATACTTTAGAAGAAGTTGGTAAACAATTTGACGTAACAAGAGAAAGAATTAGACAAATTGAAGCTAAGGCATTGCGTAAATTAAGACATCCTAGTAGATCGGAAATACTAAAAAGTTTTCTTGATGATTAATAAAAATTTAATAAATAATATAAAAATACTTAAGACTATACTTAGCAATCTTATTTGGCCCCTTAGCTTAGGTTGGTTAGAGCAAGCGACTCATAATCGCTAGGTCGCTGGTTCAAATCCAGCAGGGGCTATAGCAATATTAATAGAAATTTATTATTTTTATTTATTCAATATAAATAAATCATTATATTTATATATATAATTAAAATTTTTAATGTAAATTATAAATTTATTTTCTTTAAATACATAATACTAAGATATTAATGTGTAAAACATGTCTAATTTTGAATAATAACAATCAAAAAAATTCATTATCCAAACTTTTATTTTGGTTATTATTATGGATAGCATCTGCTTTACTGTTTAATATAGTACTATGGATATATTTTTTTTATACACATGGATTAATTATAGCTAATAAAAAAGCCATAATGTTTTTGGTAAGCTACCTGTTAGAAAAATTATTGTCTATAGATAATTTATTTTTTTGGTTTACTATTTTTAAAAATTTTAATATTCCTAATTTTTTGCAACGTTACTTATTAAGTATAGGAACATTTAGTGCAGTTTTAGTACGCATATTAATTATAATAGTAAATCAGTGGATAGTTAATTATTATCAATTTATATTATATTTGTTTGGATTATTTATTTTATTTACTGGAATAAAAATGTTAATTCCTAGAAATAAACAAATTACTACTAATTATAGTATAATGAATTGGTTATATAAAAATTTACGTATAACAAATAAATTATATGGAAAAAAATTCTTTATAAGAAAACATGGTATTATTTTTGCAACACCATTACTAATAGTATTCCTTACAATAGAAATAAGTGACATTATTTTTACCTGTGATAGTATTCCAGTAATTTTTTCTATAACTAATGATTTACTAGTTATTTTAACATCTAACATTTTTGCTATGTTGGGTATGAGAACTACTTACTTTTTTTTAGAATATATATCTAAATATTTTTTATATATAAATTATGGTTTAGGTATGACTTTAATTTTTATCGGTATAAAAATTTTATTAATGAAATATGTTTATATGTCAGCTTTATTTTCTTTAATGATAATATTGTTTATTTTAATTATTAGTATAATAATCAGTATTATTATAAATAAAATATGATATATTTAGTGTAATTAATGTAATATTTAGTTATTAAATTATATGATTAAAAACTTTATTTATTATATATTACATAAATATTCGTACGTTATATTTTATTATAAATATCATTGGATTATTTACCTAATATTTTTTATTATCATTTTTTTGGAAAATGGTATATTAATAACTACTTTTTTACCAGGAGATAGTTTATTATTATTAACTGGTACGTTAGCCTATAATAATATAGTAAATTTGTTTTTGGTATTAATACTATTAACTATAGCTGCTTGGTTAGGTAGTTGGATCAGTTTTTTACAAGGTAAATGGATAAAGAATAAAAAATTAATAAGTTATAAACTCTTATTTATACCAGAAAAATATCAAAAAAAAGCTTACAAGATACTTGATCAATATGGTTTATTAGCATTATTAATAGGTAGATTTATAGTATTTATTCGTACTATATTACCAATGATAATAGGATTATCTAGTATACAACATAATAGATTATTTCAATTATTTAATTTCTTTAGTGCTTTTTGTTGGGTATCAACATTAATATTGATTGGTTATTTATTAAATACTTTAATAATAAATATATCATTAAAATACTTAATTACTTTATTAATCACTATAATACCAATAATAATTTTTATTGTTAGTCTCGTTATTATAGTTTTATTAATTTTAAAAAAGAAATAAATTGAGTTAGTCATAAGCCGGATTCTGTCATGGACAGTCATTAATCTAGATTATAATTCACATTATAATTCATAAGCGGTCCACCATGGCCTTGATATGGGTAATATCTTATGCCTAATTTGACCTTGCTCTAAATGGAGTTTACATTGCTATAATTGTTACCAATTATACGGTGTGCTCTTACCAACACCATTTCACCCTTACTTGTAACTTACAAAGCGGTATATTTTCTGTTGCACTATTCAAGATTCTCATCTTCCAGATGTTATCTGGCATTCTACCCTAAGAGTCCGGACTTTCCTCTACTTAATATAAAATAGCGACTGTCTAACTAACTCAATATCTTTATTTTAACATAATTATTTATTTTTATTAAAATTAATAAAATTTTTGTATAAAATATTTCTTTTTATTTTAAATATTGATTTAACTATAGATAATGATACATTTAAAGGCAGTAGTTTTTTAAGTTTTATGAAAATTTCTAAGGCTTTTATATAATTTATATTTTTTGATCCTGAATATCCTTGAATAATTAAAGTTATTTCTCCTTTTATATTTAAATTACTATTTTTTATATGATGAATTAATTTATTTACAGGAGCTCCATAAATATTTTCCCATATTTTAGTTAATTCTTTTGCTAATACTATATAACGATTATCATTAAAAACTTGTACTATATCTTCTAATAATTCTATTAATCTATGAGTAGATTCATATATTATAATAGTACGAGGTTCATATAATAGTAATTTTAATTGTTTTATTCTTTTTTTTCGTTTTGATGATAAAAAACCTTCGTAACAAAATTTGTTAGCCGGTAATCCAGATGCTGATAATGCAGTAATAGCTGCACATGGTCCTGGTAACGGAATAACATGTATATTTAGTTTTTTACACTCATATACTAATTTATATCCTGGATCACTAATTAATGGAGTGCCTGCATTAGATACAAGTGCCATGGTTTTATTTTTTTTTAATACGGTAAGTAAATAATTAACTTGTTTATATTCATTATACTGATTTAGTAAATATAAGTGACATTTTCTAATAGAAAAATAATTTAATAGAAAACAAGTATGTTGAATATTTTCGGTAATAATATAATCAACATTGCTTAGTGTATGAATGGCTCTATTAGTTATGTCTAGTAAGTTACCTATTGGAGTTGGTACTATATATAAAATTGATTTACTATTACTCATTTTATATTTTAATTTAAAAATTAATTATAATTTATATTCTTTAATTACTAGTTTATTACAAATTAATCATATTATAATAATATTTTTACTATAGTTAATAACTAATGCTATTATTAGTACATTATATATATTTTATTTAAATATAACTAATATTTTATTTAAAAAATGAAATACTTAAAATTTGATGTCATTGTAGTTGGTGGAGGAAATGCAGGAGTAGAAGCTGCATGTGTTGCGTCACGTTTGTTATGTAAAACAATTTTGTTAACTAATAACATAAATAAAATAGGATCACTATCATGTAATCCATCAATAGGTGGAGTAGGAAAAAGTCATTTAGTAAAAGAAGTAGATGCCTTAGGTGGAATTATGGCTAGAGCTGCAGATTTGTCTGGTATTCAATTTAGAATTCTAAATCGTAGTAAAGGACCTGCTGTTCAAGCTACCAGAGCTCAAGTAGATCGTAATTTATATAAGAAAGTAGTAACTAGCACCTTAAAAAAACAAAATTATCTAGTTATATCGCAGCAGACTGTAAAAAAATTAATTATTAAAAATAATAGTATTATTGGTGTACGTACTAATTTAGATAATATATATGGTAAAACAGTAATATTAGCACTTGGTACTTTTTTAAATGGTGTAATTCATATTGGGAATTATAATTATAATGCAGGTCGATATAATGAACAAATAGATAATAGTTTTGCAGAATATTTACGTAATGTGTTACCTTATGCTGGTAGATTAAAAACTGGTACTCCTCCTAGAATTGCATTAGATAGTATAAATTTTAATAATTTAATTGCGCAGTATAGTGACACTCCATTACCTGTATTTTCTTATATTGGTAATACTAAACAACATCCTAAACAATTACCATGTTATTATACTTATACTAACATAAATACTAAAAATATTGTTTTAAATAATTTACATTATAGTCCGATTTATAATGGTAATATTAATGGTGTTGGCCCTAGATATTGTCCATCTATTGAAGATAAGATAGTAAGATTTAAAGATAAAGATATACATCATATATTTTTGGAGCCAGAAGGATTAAATAGCAAAGAAATTTATCCTAATGGTATATCTACTAGTTTACCAATTGATGTGCAAATTCAATTAATTCGTTCTATTAGTGGATTAGAAAATGCTAATATTGTTAGACCAGGATATGCTGTTGAGTATGATTTTTTTGATTCTAGAAATTTAAAATTTACATTAGAAAGTAAATTTATTTCTGGTTTATTTATGGCTGGACAAATTAATGGTACTACTGGTTATGAGGAAGCTGCTGCACAAGGTTTAATTGCTGGATTAAATGCTGCTAGATTTGCTAAAGATTTAAATGGCTGGTTTCCGGAAAGATATCAAGCATATATTGGTGTGTTATTGAGTGATTTATGTTTTCTTGGTACTACAGAACCATATCGTATGTTAACAGCCAGAGCTGAGTACCG
This sequence comes from Candidatus Lightella neohaematopini, assembly GCA_025728375.1. Lineage (GTDB taxonomy): Bacteria > Pseudomonadota > Gammaproteobacteria > Enterobacterales > Enterobacteriaceae > Lightella > Lightella neohaematopini_C. The sequence goes on along the minus strand of JAOBJS010000016.1, from coordinate 2,954 downwards.
CCTTTCTTTAAGAGAAGATAATGCTGATATCCGTCTAACAGAAATAGGAAGAAAATTAGGTATAGTGACAAATAAACGCTGGCAGAAATTTTGTAATAAAATAGAAAATATAGAAATTACTCGTCAAAAATTACGTAATATAAATGTAATTCCTAATAGTTATTTAGCAAAAGATTTTAATAAAATATTGTCACGACCAATATCTAATCCAATAAATGTTGAAGAAATTTTGCGTAGATCTGAAATTAATTGTGATAAGTTATTAAAATTAAAATTTTTTGATTCTATGTTATTAGATAGAGAAATTATCAAACAAATAGAAATACAAGTTAAATATCAAGGCTATATTAACAAACAAAAATTATTAATAAATCAACAAGTTAAATATAATAATATATTAATACCGCAAGATATTAATTTTAGTCATATACATGGATTATCTACTGAAGTAATTAATAAATTAAGCTTTTATAAACCTAAATCTATTAAAGAAGCATTATTAATTTCTGGGGTTACCCATACAGCAATTACCATATTAATAATTTGGTTAAGAAAATTAAAAAAAATATAAATATATAATATTTTTGTATATTAGTTTATTATATAATATATGATGTTTAGTATTTAAGATATTTATTAATACTAAAATATTAATTTAATAAATTTATATTTTTATGTTTTATGTGAAGATAAAATAGGTAATTAATATGTTATACGATAACAATAACTATTTTTATAATTATATACACCATCACTTATGTAATTTACAATTTAATTTAAAAAATTTTAGTTTTGTTAATAACAATAATTCTATTAATTCTTTTTGGGTTATAAATGTTGATTCGTTAATGTTTTCTGTTTTATTAGGTTTAACTTTTATCTTAATATTTAGATATATTATTAAATCTCATATTAATAATTGCAAACCAAATAAATTACAAATTTTAGTAGAATTAATAGTGTTATTTATTCAAAAGAATGTTAAAGATATTTCTAATAAACATGATACATTTGTTTATTCATTATCTTTAACATTATTTGTGTGGATTACTTTAATGAATACAATGGATATTATTCCTATAGATATATTACCCTATATTTTTAATAAATTATTTAATATACCGTTATTACGTATATTACCATCATCTGATATCAATATTACTACATCTATGGCAATTAGTATTTTTTTTATTGTATTATACTATTATATTAAAAATAGAGGATTATTTGGTTTTTTAAAAGAACTAGTTACTCATCCATTTAATAATATTATATTATTTCCAATAAATATAATTTTAGAATTAATTAATTTACTATCTAAACCAATATCATTAAGTTTAAGATTATTTGGTAATATGTATGCTAGTGAATTAATTTTTATGTTAATAACTAGTTTAGTACCATGGTGGTTCCAATGGGTTATTAGTGTACCTTGGGCTATTTTTCATATTTTAATAATTATTTTGCAATCTTTTATTTTTATGATTTTAACTATAGTTTACATTAGTACAGCATTAAAAGAGTAATTTCTATATTAAAATAAAAAAAAGGGAGAGTTATTATGCATAGTGTAGAATTAATGTATATAGCAGTGGCTGTTATGATTGGATTAGCAGCAATTGGTGCTGCTGTTGGTATAGGAATATTAGGTGGAAAATTTATAGAAAGTGCTGCTCGTCAACCAGATTTAGTTCCTATATTAAGAACACAATTTTTTATTGTGATGGGATTAATTGATGCTATACCTATGATTACTGTTGGATTAAGTTTGTATATTATGTTTACTGTAATATAATAACTATTTTATATTATTATTTTAAAGGAGTGATAATCTTGAATATTAATGCTACTATAATAGGACAGACTGTGGCGTTTGTTATTTTTGTTATATTTTGTATGAAATATATATGGCCACCATTGATAAATATTATTGAAACTAGACAAAAAGAAATTAATGATGGTTTAGATTTTGCTAAGCAAGCTAAATTAGAAATTACTAAATCAAAACAAATAGCAGCAGATACTATATTAAATGCTAGGTTAGAAGCTGAAAATATTATTAGGTTAGCTCATAAACATGAGGAAAAAATTATTAGTGATGCTAAAATATTAGCTGATAAAGAATATAAATATATTATCTCACAAGCAGATATTAAAATTAACAATAATTATAATCAAGTAAAACAATTACTTTATGAACAAATTAATTCTTTAGTACTAAATAGTACAAAAAAAGTAATTAGTCATTACATTAATGATAGTAAGATTGATGATGTAATAATTAATGAAATAATAAACAAAATAAAATTATAAATATATGAAAATTAAAAGTCATTATCATTGTCTGTTATCTAGAAAGTATGCACAAGTAATTCTTGATATAGCAATAGAAAATAATACAATATCTTATTGGCAAAATGTATTAGAATGTTTAGTAAAATTAACTAATGATAATTTAATATATAAACTAATTACTCACCCAATTTTATGTAATCAGATAATTGATATTATAATAAATGTATGTACTAATATATTTAACTTACAGAGTAAATTATTCCTACTTTTAATATCTAAGAATAAACGATTTAGTATTTTACCTAGTATATTATTTTATTTTAAATACTTAAAAAATAAAAATTTAAAGTCAATTGTTGTTAATGTTATTTCTATTAAAAAACTTAATATACAACAAAAAAATAATCTTAGTAACAGAATATTGTCTATATTACCTGATAAAACATATAAAATTAGATTAAATAATATTATTAACTATAATATTATTGGTGGAATTATTTTACGTATTAATAATACTGTTTTTGATGGTAGTATATTAAATCATTTAAATCAATTAAAATATTTTTTGAAAAATTAAGGATTAAAAATGCATTTTAATGATATGGAAATAAGTACATTAATAAAACAACGTATTAATCAATTTAATTTAAATATAAATA
>JAOBJS010000015.1 GCA_025728375.1 Candidatus Lightella neohaematopini | reverse complement strand
CATGATATTTTACAACCTATCTTTATTAATAGATGATCCATTAACTTTATTTAAAGTTTGGAATGGAGGAATGTCATTTCATGGAGGTTTAATTGGTGTAATTTTAGTAATAAAAATTTTTTCATATAAAAATAATATAAGATTTTTCTACATAACTGATATTATTACTCCAACTATTCCATTTGGCTTAGGAATTGGTAGATTAGGAAATTTCATTAATGGTGAATTATGGGGAAAAGTAATTGATCATTATACTCCGTTAGCAGTGATATTTCCAAATGCATATTATGATGATATAATCGAGTTAATGAACAATCATAAGTTAGAATCATTTTTTAATCTTTATCATGCTTTACCAAGACATCCATCACAATTATATGAATTAATTACTGAAGGTATTTTATTGTTTTTTATAATTCAAAGTTTTAGAAAATATTTTAAATTACCAGTTGGTGTTATTTCTGGTTTATTTTTGGTTTGTTATAGTGTATTTCGTATTTTAGTAGAAAATTTTCGTCAGTCAACTAATATTAATATACTAATTTATAAAATAAGTATTGGTCAATTGCTATCTATACCTATGCTAATTATAGGTACAATTATAATTATTTATTCTTATATTATTAAAAATTAAAAAATTCATTGATAAAATTGTTAATTTTTTAATCTATTGATATACCACATGATTGTAGATCAGCTCTATAAGATGATCTAATTAATGGCCCACTAGCAACATAACTAAATCCAATAATTAAAGCTTCTTTTTTGAGGAAAGAAAATTCTTTTTTACTAAAAAAACGTTTTACAGATAAATGTTTATTTGTTGGCTGTAAATATTGTCCTATAGTGAGTAAACTTACTCCATTATTATATAAATCATACATAGTATTTATTATTTCTTCTAAAGTTTCTCCTAACCCAACAATAATACTAGATTTAATTGGTACATTAGGATATTTAATTTTAAATAATCTCAATAATTTTAAAGAATTTATGTATTTAAAACCAGGTTTAATAAAAGAATATAATCTTGGAACACTTTCAATATTGTGACTAAATATATCTGGTAAAGATTCTTTAAATAAATTTAATGCTACTTTTACACAATTACGAAAATCTGGTACTAATATTTCTATGTTAATATTATTATTATATCTTTTAATAGTATTAATACAGTTAACAAAATGACTTGCACCACCATCATATAAATCATCTCTGTTAACTGAAGTGAGAACTACATGTTTTAATTTCATTTCATATATAGCTTTAGCTAATCTATTAGGTTCATTATTATCTGGTTTATTAGGTAAACCATGTTTAACATTACAAAATCTACAATTACGAGTACATAAATTACCTAAAATTAAAAATGTAGCAATACCATAACTAAAACAGTTAATAATATTAGGACAATTAGCTGCTTGACATATTGTATTAACGCGATGATAATCTATAATACTTTCAGTATTCTTTATATTCCTGTATTTTTTGGGAATTTTAATCTTTATCCAACTAGGTTTATTTAAAAAATGACTCTTAATCATAGACATAATATTACAAGTAATTATAATATTTAATATTACTAATATTAAGTACACATAAAAATTCTTGTATTAAAAATTTAGATATAATAAATAGATTTATATTAGATACAATATCACTCACTTGCGTCATACGTAATTTATTATATCCACATGGATTTATATAATTAAATGGTGTTAAATCCATTGATACATTTATAGCTATACCATGTAGTGAACATCCTTTACTTATCCTTAATCCAATGGAACAAATTTTTTTTTTGATACATATATACCAGGCATACTTCTAGAATAATAAGAATTTATCCCTACTTTTTTTAAAGTATTAACTACTATATCACTTAATATATTAATTAAATAACTAACACTAATTTTTCTACGATGCAAATCTATTAGTACATACATAATTTGTTGCCCTGGTCCATGAAATGTAATTTTACCACCACGATCAGTTTTAATAACTGGAATATTATGAATAGTTAATTTATAGTTGTTATAATTATATCCACATGTAAATACTGGATAATGTTGTAACAACCAAATTTCATCTACAGTACTATAATTACGATTATTAGTTAATGTTTGCATTGATAATAAAATTTTTTCATATGGTTGTAATCCTAATTGTCTTACAATTATAGTATTTAATAACATTAGAATTTTACTTAAATAATTAATAAATAATATTAGTTAATAAAATTAATCATAAACATAATAACATTACTAACTTAATAATATTAATAAAAAAAAATTTATTTTTATAACATTTTATATCTAATTCCATGTCATAAAGTATATTAATAATATTTTTAATTTTCTCATTATCAAAATGTATACTGTATTTAATATTATTGGTATTTTCTTTATTGTAAAATTTATTACCAATAATTAACATTAATTTATTATATATTGTACGAATTAATATACTTGATTCTTCTTTATAATTAAATAATAGTTTTATTACACCAATTATATTTATATCTTTTTTTGTAAATAAAATATTGATTATTTTATTTAGTTCATAAATATTATTATTATATTTATATAGATAAGCATTAATATTATTAATATCAATATTATAATTTTTTGGATAAGATATTTTCAATATTTTTATTAAATTAATTATAAATTCTAAATTAGAATCATATAATTTTTCTAAATATTCAAAACAATAACTATCTAATGTAATATTATTGTTATTAGAATAAGACCTTAACCAATTTGGTAATCTATTTTTTGGTATAGTATTACAATTTATTATTAGTGTATTTATCGAGTTATATTCAAAATAATTAACTATATCACAATAATTATAATTGTCTTCATAATAAAATATAATACATAATTCTTTACTTACTAATTTGGTACATAATAATATAAATTCTTTCTTTATGTTGTTTTCACAAGTATTATTTATTGTAATAATAAAACAATGTTTATAATCAAATAAGTCATTTGTTTTAAACAAGTTAGTTATATTATGAAAACTATTATTACATAATATTTGTAAGTTATCGTGTATAACAAAATTTTTCTTGTAAAAGTAATATTTAATATAATCTTTATTTTCTTTTATTAAGAAATAATCATTTCCAACTAAAATATAAAAGAAATATGTATCATATTTTATATAATTAAATAATTTCTCCGGATATATTAATTTCACTAATTTATAACTTTAAATTAAATATAATTTATAATATACAACAACAATTGTTCAGTAAATTCTTGATAAAATTTATACTTTAATAACAAATTATTTCTTATTTTTTCTAAATAAATAAAATTATAATTAATAATTAAGATATGATTAATTTTAATAGTTTTACAAATAGTTTTATTAGATAATATTAACATAATATTAATACATAACGATACACTAATACAATCTTTATCTATTGGTTGTACAATTAAATTACTAGTTGAATCATTAATAATTAATTTTGGTACTTTTTTACTATTGTGATTAGTAGTAATTATTATATTATATAAACTAAAATTTTTAGAGATAATTTTCATTAGTAAACTATTATAGTTATTGCTACTAATATTAACATATTTTGTTTTATTAATTACAAAATTAATACTACTAGCACAACTAATAACTAAGACCAAAGAAAAAATTAGTAATAAATGTTTTTGCATCTTAAATAACTACATTTATTAATTTATTATATAAAAAAATAATATTTTTGATCTTAAAAGTATCTATATTTTTCTTAGATAAATATTTTTTATATAACAAATTATATACTAATTCTTGATTTGAGTTAACTGGAACATTAATTTTACCTTTAAATTTACCATTTATCTGAAAGATAATGTCAACATTATTTATTACTAATGCTGTTTTATCTACAGAAGGCCAATTGGAATAATCAATATTATTTTTATTACCCAAAATTTTCCATAATACAAAACAAATATGTGGAGCAAATGGATATAATATTTTTATTAATATATATAATCCTTCTTTTAAAATATTAATATTATCTATAGTTTTATTATTACTATATTTTATTAATGTATTAGTTAACTTCATTAATTCACTAATAGCTGTATTAAATGTTTGCTTTTTTTCTATATCATAAGTAACTTTCTGTATAGTTGAATGTATTTGGTATCTTATTAATTTATGATTATTTTTTAAAATATTAGAATAATTATAATTTAATTTTTTTAACTTAATATAATAATATGTTAATTTCCATACTTTTTTTAAGAAACGATTAATACCTAAAATACCTGATTCACACCATATTAAAGGCATAGTTACTGGAGCAGAAAACATCAAAAATAATCTTAAAGCATCAGCACCATATTTATTAACTATATCTACTGGATTTACACCATTATTTTTTGATTTAGACATTTTAATTGCACCAGCGCATCTTAATTTATTACCATATATATCATTAATTGATATTATATTACCGTTACTATCATAATTTATTTTTACTTTATCTGGAGAAATCCAGATCTTTTTATTTTCACGAGAAGTATAGTAAAAAGCGTTAGATAACACCATTCCTTGACACAATAATTTTTTTACAGGTTCATGACAATTAATTAGATTAGCATCACGCATTAATTTATGATAAAAACGAAAATATATTAAATGCATAATGGCATGTTCAATTCCTCCAATATATTGATCAACTGGTAACCAATAATTAGCAGCTATACTATTTACTATGCCCAAATTATAATTTGGGCAAGTATATCGAATATAATACCAAGATGATTCCATAAAAGTATCAAATGTATCTGTTTCTCTTAAAGCCAATTTATTATTATAATTGATTTTATACCACTTTGGATCAAGTAATGGGTTATCATACTCAATATTTTTTTTTGGTAATACAATTGGTAATTGATTATGTGGTACTGGTATAATATTTTTATCTAATGTTATCATAGGTATTGGCACACCCCAATAACGTTGTCTAGAAATACACCAGTCACGTATACGGTAAAATATTTTTCTTTTAATATAACCTTTTTTTAATAAAAAATTAGTAATAGCTAGTTTATTTATATTATATTTCGAACTATCTAATTCTTTTAAATTTATTAAAATATTAGATTTTTCTTTATCTAATTTATTATTTCTGGTAATTAAAATTTTATTTAGATTATATTTATTTGCAAACATTAAATCATACTTACTACTACTTGGAATTAACATACTACTATTAGTACTACTAGTTAATATATTATTTACTAACCATATGGGTATATGTTGTTTACTTATTGGATGTATAGCATACATTCCAGTAGGAATTCCTACTTGATTACTATCATGTTCATTAGAATATAATTTTTGTTTATTAATAAACTCTTTAGTAAATTTAGATAATAAAAATCTTTTAGCCAAAAAATATTTTATATTAATTAATATACAAGTTGTTTCCATAATATTATCTATATTATTAGTATAAACTTTTATATAATTTTCACTATTAAAAATTTTAAATTTAATCTCAATGCCACGCACTTTTCCTATCCAATTACGTTGCATATTTTTTACTTCTATTGGCCAATCATTTAGTTTGTCTAAACTATTAAGTAGTTCATCAGCATAATTAGTAATTTTTAAAAACCATTGAGATATATTCTTATAAGTAATTATGGTATTACAGCGCCAACATCGATTATCAATAACTTGTTCGTTAGCTAAAACAGTATTATCATTAGGACACCAGTTAACTAATGATTTTTTTTTATATGCTAAGCCATTATTATACAAATATATAAAAAATAATTGTTCCCAACGATAATATTCTGGATTACAAGTAATTATTTCTCTACTCCAATCATAACTAAATCCTAACATTTTCAATTGTTTTCTCATATAAGAGATATTTTGACGTGTCCATTTTTCTGGTTCAATTTTATTTTTTATAGCTGCTTCTTCTGCTGGTAAACCAAAAGCATCCCATCCAATAGGATATAAAACATTTTTTCCTAACATACGATTATAACGTGATATAATATCACCGACTGTATAATTACGTATATGACCTATATGCAAATTACCAGAAGGATATGGTAGCATAGACAAACAATAATATTTTTCTTTGTTAATATCTTCATTTACTTTAAATGTATTATTTATTTGCCAATACTGTTGTACAATATATTCTATTTCTTTGTGATTATATTCATTAAACATAATACTTTAATTAATATTTTTATATAAAAGAATTAATATTATCTTAAATTAATAAAATATCTATTAATTTAAATATAATAAATAAGTACTATTTAATGTAATTGATTTAATAAAAAATTGACATAAATATAAACTAATATTTTAAATTATTTAAAATGCTTTTTTCTAAATTCATCATAATAATACTATTTCTTTTAGAATTATGCTTATAATTCAATAAATGTAATAATCCATGAACTAACATATGTGAATAATGTATTTCTAATTTTTTATTTAATTTAATTGATTCATATTCAACTACTTGCCAACATATTATAATATCACCTATTACAGGAATAATAGTTTTTGTTGTAAAAACAAATGGAAATACTAATACGTTAGTTACAGTACTTAAATTTCTATATTTTTTATTCAAAAAATATATTATTGATCTACTAACAATAATTACATTAATATGTATATTATGTGTTAATATTGGTAATATACTATTAATCCAATACTTAAATTTTTTATTTGATGGCAAAATATTTGGTTTTTTTCCTAAAATTATAATATTAGATATTATCTTATACATTTTTATCTTTTAATAAATTATTAATATATATTATAATGCTAAAACATTATAATATTTTAATGTTTTTTAACAAAAAAAATAAAGTAATTAAATTAATTTTTAATAATTTTTATTGTGTAATATGTGTAATACGAAATATGATATAGCTATAGTTGGTGGTGGTATTATAGGTATGTCATTAGCTTTATCGTTAAAATTAAATAAATTTAATATAAAACTAATTGATAGTAAATTTAATCATTATAATAATCAATGTAACTTAGATACTAAAATAATAGCTATTAATTATTCTTCTGTATTATTTTTAAAAAAAATTAACGTTTGGTCAAATATTAACACTAATATTATAAAATCATATAAAAAATTAGAAGTATGGGAAAATAACAATTTAAAGTTATCATTTAATTCTAATATCCTTAAACTAAAAGAACTAGGTTATATAATAGAAAATAATTTATTAAAAAAAATATTATTTAATATAATACTAAGATATAGAAAAAAAATATTAATTAATTACAAATTAATTAATATTAATTTTAATTATAAATTCAATAAATGGAAAATACTATTAAATAATAATGATATTATCTACTCCGATATAGTAATTGGAGCAGATGGATCTTCATCATTAATAAATAAAATATTAAATAATAGTGTAAATATTTGGTATTATAAACAATCATGTTTATTAATTAGAATTATTACTGATAATGTTGGTGATACTGTTTGGCAAGAATTTTATTATAGTGGGCCAAAAGCATTCTTGCCATTATATAATAATCAAGCATTATTAATTTGGTATGACTATCCATCGTTTATCAGCTATTTATCCAATTTACCAGTAAATGAATTATCTAATGAAATAAGAAAATATTTCCCAAAAAGATTAGGTAATTTTAAAGTATTAAATAAATCATCACTACCTATAAAAAGAGTAATAACAAAAAAATTCATAGAATCTAATTTTTTGTTAATTGGAGACGCATACTGTACTATACATCCACTAGCTGGACAAGGAGTTAATATTGGTTTTTATAATATAAATATATTATCTAGTTTATTAAATAATTATAGTAGTACACATTGTAGTTTATCATCATTAGTTAATTACTATAAAGTTCTTTGTATGTATAAAAACTTACCAATGGAAGTTGGTATTGATTTAATATATAACATTTTTAATAATAATTCTTATATATTAAAAAAATTACGTAATCTAGGATTAAATATCATCAATAATAGTTCTTTAAAAAAAATAATTATGAAATATGCTTTGGGTTTATATTAATAACCGCTTAAATAAAATGGCTACGACAGGATTCGAACCTGTACCATCAGCATTATGAGTGCTGTGCTCTAACCAAATAAGCTACGTAGCCAATTATACATTCTGGGGTACCAGGATTCGAACCTGGGATGGTGGGATCAAAACCCACTGCCTTTCCTCTTGGCTATACCCCAAATAATTAATATACTTTCTAGCACGTAATATTATGCGGAAGACGAGATTTGAACTCGTATACCAAAATAGTGCCAGAACCTAAATCTGGTGCGTCTACCAATTTCGCCACTTCCGCTCTAACCAATAAAAATTACACTAAATTTAGAATTCTATTATTATATTAAGTTAATATTTATACTTAACTAAATTTTTATTAAAAACATATAACGTAGCATTATAATTATAAATTTAATATAATACAATATGATTAAATTATTATATACATTAATAATTTATAATATTTAATTAATATATAGGAATAGTATTAAATATGAAAGATTTTAGTAAAAACAATTTTATTTATAATATTATAAATAACGACATAATGAAAAATAAATATAAGATAATACATACTAGATTTTCTCCAGAACCAAATGGTTATTTACATATTGGTCATATAAAATCAATATACTTAAATTTTAGTATTGCTGTAAGTTATAGTGGTAAATTTAATTTAAGATTTGATGATACTAATCCAGATCATGAAAAATTAAAATTTATTGATTCTATAATAAATGACATAAAATGGTTAGGATGTTTTAATTATAAAAAAATTTTTTATGCATCAAATTATTTTTCTCAAATGTATAACTATGCAATAGAATTAATAAATAAAAATTTAGCTTATGTTGATCTTTTAAGTAAAGAAGAAATAAAAATTTATAGAGGTACATTAACTACACCAGGTATAAATAGTCCTTATAGAAATCAAAGTAGAAGAAATAATCTTATTTTATTTAAAAAAATGCGTTATGGCAAATTTAATCAAGGAACAGCTTGTTTAAGAGCAAAGATAGATATGAAATCACCATGTTTAATTATGCGAGATCCAGTATTATATAGAATAAAATATATTCATCATCATCGAACTAATAATGATTGGTGTATATATCCAACATACGATTTTGCTCATTGTATATCTGATGCGATTGAAGGCATAACACATTCTTTATGTACTTCAGAATTTATAGAAAATAGAAAATTATATAATTGGATATTAAAAAATATATCAATTAATCACTATCCTAAACAATATGAATTTGCTCCACTAAGTCTATCATATCATGTATTATCAAAAAGAAAATTAAAAATATTAGTAAACAAAAAAATTGTTAATGGATGGGATGATCCTAGAATGCCAACTATAGCTGGATTAAGACGTCGTGGTTATACTGCAAATTCTTTAATAGAATTTTGTAAGCGTATTGGTGTTACTAAACAAAACAGTTTAATTAATATAAAATTATTAGAATATTGTATTAATAAAGAATTAAATATTAATGCTCCAAGAATTATGGCTGTAATAAATCCAGTACTTCTAATTATAAATAGTTTACCAAAAAATTATTGTATGTGTATTAATGTACCTAATCATCCTAATAATCCTAGTATGGGTAAAAAAAATATAATATTAACTAGAGAAATATATATAGATAAAACTGATTTTAACGAATTTTATACTAAGGATTTTAAAAAATTAACTTTATTTAAAAAAGTAAAATTAAGATATTCTTATGTAATAAAAGCTTATAAAATTTTAAAAAAAAATAATAAAATAATAGCTATTTTTTGTAATCATGAACAATATAAAACAGGTAAAAACTTTAAAAATAAAATAAGTATCATACATTGGGTATCAAAAAAATATAGCTTACCTGCAGAATTTAGATTATATGAAAATTTGTTCAATTTAGCTAATGTAGAAAATAAAACAAATTTTATTTCATATATAAACAAAAATTCACTAACTATTAAATATGGATTTGTAGAAAAAAATATTAAAGCGAATTTACACAATGCCTTTCAATTTGAAAGGGAAGGATATTTTTGCTTAGACAAAAAATATTCAGATAAAATACCAATAATATTTAATAGAATAACTAATATAAAACATAATTAATAAAATTAATATTATAAAATTAAACTAATATTCATCTCTTTTAATATTTGTTTAATCCATAAATCTATTCTACTAATAGATAATTCTGATTGCCTATCTTCATCTAATGCTAACCCGAGAAAATAATCATTATTTAATAAACCTTTAGATGATTCAAAATTATAACCTATAACAGGCCAATAACCACATAAATTTGCATTGTTCTTTTTAACAATATTACCTATTATTCCTATGGCATCACAAAAGTATTGTGGATAATCTTCTTGATCACCACAACCAAATATTGCAAT
>JAOBJS010000014.1 GCA_025728375.1 Candidatus Lightella neohaematopini | reverse complement strand
TTAATAATTATTATAAATTAATTTAATCATATGTACTTCAATTACCACTAAAGGTATACTATGTTTTAGTTATAAAAAATGTACTATAATAATTTAGAAATAATACTAGAAATAAAATATTTGTTTTATCTTTTGGATTAAAGAATTAATAAAAATTATAATTAAATAATTAAACTTATTATTTTTCATATAGAATATTAAAGTAAGATAATTTAAAATAAATTATTAATTTTATTATTAAAACATATGTTTAATACTAAATATAATAAATAATATTAATGAATCATATATTAAATATTGCTATTAGAATCATTAGAGAAATTGGTATTATACTACTTAAAAGTTATGAATACATTAATATTAAATATAGTTATAAAAATAATGAAGTGATAATAAACAATTGGAATAAACGCGTAGAGCAACATACGATAAATTTAATTAGGAAATATTATCCTCAACATTCTTATACTACTAAGCATTATTTTATTCATAACAATAATATTAATTGGATTATTAATTTTGAAAAGAATATTAACATAATTAAAAAACTTCCTCATTATACTATCTCAATTGCTATTCAAATAAATAAACGTACTGAAATTGCAGTAATATATGAATTAATTAATAATGAATTATTCACCGCAATCAGAGGTCAAGGGGCTCAATTAAATAATAAAAGATTACGAGTTAATAATAATAAAACACTAAGTAATAGTATTATTACTACTAATTTAATAACTAAAAATATAAAAGACATAAATAAAAAGTTATCCTTTATAAGAAAATTAATGATAGCTAAAATAGATCTTAGATGTCATGGAACCAATGTATTAGATTTAGCATATCTAGCTGCTGGAAGAATAGATGGTATATTACTATATAAAATAAATAATATTAATTATTATATTAGCGGGATACTATTAGCAATTGAATCTGGTAATTTAATCTTCGATCATAACGGAAATAATGATTATAATCAATCTAAAAACTTATTAATAGGAAACGCGAAAATTTCTAATTTAATATTAGAAATTATAAAATAATTCATATTTTTTTATCATAAATTATTCTTTATATATTGGATATTTACTGCATAAAATAGATACTTTATTTTTTATACTACAAAGTAATTTTTTATTATTAATGTCTAATAAAAGATTACATATCCAATTAGCTACGTTAAGAACATCATATTCTTTAAAACCTCTTCTAGTTACAGCAGCTGTACCAATTCTTATACCTGAAGTAATATTTGCTCCGTTCTTATCATTAGGAATAACATTTTTATTAACAATAATATTAACAGAATCTAATAATTTTGTTGCTTCAATACCTGATAAATTAATATTAGTTAAATCAATAACAAATAAATGATTATCAATGTTATTTGATACTATTTTAAATTTATTTGAAATAAAAATTTTTGCCATTATTTTAGTATTTAATAAAACTTGTTTTTGATATAATTTAAATGGTAATTGCATTGCTTCTTTTAAAGCAGCTGCCTTAGCAGCAATAATATGCATAAGAGGGCCACCTTGAGTACGAGGAAAAACTCCACAATCTAATTTCTTATAAAATTCATTATCACCAACTTTTGATAAAATTATACCACCTCTAGGACCAGCTAATGTCTTATGAGTAGTAGTAGTTACTACATGAGCGTAATTAATTGGATTAGGATATAAATTAGCAGCAACTAATCCAGCAACATGAGCTATATCAGCTAATAAATAAGCACCAACTTGATCAGCGATAATTCTCATTTTTTTCCAATTTATTAAACCTGAGTATGAAGAAAATCCACCAATAATAATCTTTGGTTTATATTTATTAGCTAATTCTTCTAATTGATAATAATTTATATTTCCAAAATTATCTAATTCATAAAAAATAGAATTATATATTATCCCTGATAAACTAACTTTTGCTCCATGAGTTAAATGACCTCCATGTGATAATCTCATACTTAAAATAGTATCTCCTGGTTTTAATAAAGCTGCATAAACAGCAAAATTAGCTTGTGATCCAGAATGGGGTTGTACATTAGCATAATCTGCATTAAATAAAACTTTAGCTCTATGAATAGCTAATTTTTCTATCATATCAATATATTTACATCCACCATAATAACGGTTTTTAGGATATCCTTCGGCATACTTATTTGTTAGTTGTGATCCTTGTAATTGCATAACTAAATTACTAGCATAATTTTCTGATGCAATTAAATTTATACATTTTTCTTGTCTAGATATTTCTAGTTTTAGAATTTTATTTAAATCACAATCATTATACTTAATAAAATAATTATTTAACATTTAATTTATTAAAAATTTAACTGAATTAATCATATTAGTTTTTATTTCTTTTGCAATAAAAAAAATATTTTAATTGAATAGAACAAATATTAGAAAATACATTATCCATAGAAGAATTAACAAAATTATAAATATAATAACCACTATAGATTATATTAGTTAACTGATTTAATACATTAATACTAGTATATTCTGTACCAAAAACTAATTTTTTAATTCTAGCATTAAATATAGCACCAATACACATTAGGCAAGGTTTTAATGTTACATATAATACAGAATTTAATAAACGATAATTACCTATTTTACTACTACCTTGACGAATAGCAATTATTTCAGCATGAGCTGTAGGATCATTAAATCTAATAACATTATTGTATCCCATACCTATTATATTGTTATTATGAACTAAAATAGCTCCAACAGGTACTTCTCCCTGTTTTCTAGCATTTTCAGCTAATAATATACAATAATACATCCATCTTATATCATTATAAAGAAAACTGTTATATTTAACTATATTCATGTTTATCAAAATAGCTAACAACTAATTAATTCGGTTTTATTAATATTACTACTTTCTAAAATTACTAAAGCACAAGCATAATTTTTTTCATCTGTTAATGATACATGTATATTGTTAATACTAAGATTACTTGCAAGTATTTTAGCTCGTCCAAATAATACTAAAAGTGGTTTACCATAATTGTTATTAATTACTTCAAATTGATTAAAGTATAACCCATTATGTATACCAGTACCAAATGCTTTTAATGCTGCCTCTTTTACAGCAAATCTAGTAGCTAAAAATCTTATAGGATTATTATTATTGTAATATCTTAATAATTCATTTCTATGTAATATTTTAACGGGGAAATGATTACCTTTTCTAAATAGAAGTAATTTTATTCTTCTTATTTCTATAATATCTATACCAACACCAATAATCTGCATGTTATAACATTCTAATTATTTGTAACATTTGTTTAATAGCATATTTTAATCCATAAATCACAGCTTGACTAATAATGGAATGTCCAATATGTAATATCTTTATTTGATTTAACTTAACGATTGGAGCAATATTATAATAATTAAGTCCGTGACCAGCATTAATCAATAATCCTAATGATGTAGCAAATGATGCTGCTTGTCTAATATTATCTAATTCAACATAAAATTCATTATTATAATTTTTACTTAGTATAGCATAATTACCGGTATTTAATTCTACATAATCAGTATTTAATTTTGCTGCTATTTCTATTTGTTCAATTATAGGATCAACAAATAAAGATACTTTAATATTATTATCATGTAGAATGTTAATTAGTTTATCTATTTTTTTATACTCTTTGACTAAATTTATTCCATGTTCTGTTGTTATCTCCATACGATTTTCTGGTACTAAACAACAGTAGTCTGGTTTTAGCAAACATGCTGTATTTACCATCATCTCATTAGCTGAAATCTCTAAATTTAAACTAGTTTGAATTGTTTGACGTAGAATTTTAATATCACGTTCATTAATATGTCTACGATCTTCTCTTAGATGAACAGTTATACCACTAGCTCCAGACTGTTCAGCAATAAATGCAGCTTGTACTGGATCTGGAAAAATAGTGTTTCTTGCATTACGTATAGTAGCAATATGATCAATATTTATATTTAATAAAGTATTTGCCATAAATATCTCCAGCATAATTAATAATACATATATATTAACATTTTTATAAAATAAATATTAATATTTTATTTAATTTATAAACATATAACTTTTAATATTTTTTAATCCAAAATAATAAGTTAGTACTATTTTAGTAAATCTTCTAGCTACATCTAACATTTTACTATTTTTAAAATTAAAATTAGCAATATTAAATAATTCATAATATGAAAAGCTAAAATAGTCTAATTTATTAGTAATTATAAAACTGTTATCCATTTGATATCTGTACAAATTTTTGTCTTTTAAATTATCACTAAATTTAAGCATTAAATTAATGTCACAACCTAAATATTTTAATAATGATAATTCAAAACAACAAGTGACATATTTTAATGAATGATTTGTACTAGCTAAAACTTTTAGAAAATATAAATATTTATGAAACCATATTAAATGATTACAATCATATGTTATTAATTTTAATATTAATTCATTAAAGTATAAACCACCGTATATCATATTACCAGTTATAGGTATAATAATAGAAATTTGTTCAGCTTTATACAATGTTTTTATATTACCTTTTCCTCCATAATAAATTATTAATGGCATAAATGGTTGTAATATACCTCTAAAATTACTACGTACAGATCTAGCACCATTAGCTACTAATTTTACTAAACCATAGTATTCAGTAAAACAAATTAAAATTAAGCTAGTTTCTTTGTATAAATAACGATGTAAAACAAATGCATTTTGTTTTATTTTCATTAATTATCCTAAAAAATTAAATTTTTACTGATAAGATTAAATTTACTTTTTTATTAATAAATATTTCTATATTTTTTGTAGCATAAAAATTAATCTTTTTAATTAAAAAACCTCTATTACCAATAATAATTTTTTTTTGACTATTATTTTTCACATATATTATCGCAGATATATTATAAATATTTTTTGACTCATTAGTATAAATAACCTTTACTTTAGTAGTATATGGTAATTCTTTATTTAAGAATTTTATTATTTTCTCACGTATTAATTCAGATAAAATACATTTATGTGATTGATTTGTAATAATATAATCAGGAAATTTTGGTTCACCTTGAGGTATATAATTACGTATAATTTTTAATAACATATTAATATTGTTGTTCTTTTTAGCACAAATTGGAATTATATTACTAAAACTATATTTTTTATCTAAAAATGATAAGTATGGTAGTAAATCACTTTTTTGTTTAAATAAATCAATTTTGTTTACGACTAGCAAAATTGATTTATTTAATTTTTTTAAATAACTTAAAAGTAATTCTTCATATTGAGTCCAATATTTATTTATAATTAATAAAATTATATCTACTTTATTTATAATATTATATTGTTTAGAAATATTACTAATATTTTTATTACTTATACCTGGAGTATCAACGAATACTATTTGATAATTATCATTATTGTAAATACCAATAATATTAGTTTGAGTAGTACATATTTTATGAGATGTAATTGATATTTTTTTTTTTATAAATTTATTTAATATTGTTGATTTACCTACATTTACTTTACCAACAATGGTAACAATACCATAATAATGCATAATTTATTTAAACAAATATATTAATTAATTTTAATGTTTTTTTAGCAGCTTCTTGTTCTGCTTTACGACGACTACTACCATTACCTATAGTTGGATCACTTAATAAATTAGTCTGACAATGCACAATAAAACTTTGTTTATGAGCACTACCTAGTACTTTAACTATTTTATAAATAGGTAGTGGTAAATGTTGACTTTGTAAATATTCTTGCAACATAGTTTTTGAATCCTTTTTTTTGTTATACGGATTAATATTATTAATTTTATTATTAAATAACTTTAAGATAATATTTTCAACAACATTAATATTATTACTATCTAATAATATACTACCTATAATAGCTTCTAATGTATTTTCTAGTATAGAAACTCTGTTAGATCCATTATTTTTAATTTCACCGAATCCAAGATATAAGTAATTACTTAATTCTAATTCATTAGCTATTTCTGCCAATGTGCTACTACACACTAGTATAGATCTAATTTGACTTAAACGACCTTCACTAAGATCTAAAAATTTATTATAAATAATTTTACTAATAATATAATTTAATATAGAGTCTCCTAAAAATTCTAAGCGTTCGTTATGTATTAAACTAGCACTTCTATGAGTAAGAGCTTGTATTAGTAAATTTAATTGATTAAAATAATATCCTAATTTACACTGTAAGCTACTAATATTTTTATTCATTTTATTTTAAAATACCTAATCTGTCTAATCTAATTTTATCAAAAATATTGTTGTTATGCTCATTTAAGCTAAACCATAAAAATACAGCTTTTCCAATAATATCTTTTTCTGAAACAAATCCCCAATAACGACTATCAAAACTATTATCACGATTGTCACCCATAACAAAATAATTATTAGATGGCACTATCCATTCTGATATATTATTTTCATTTTGTTTAAAATAATAATCTATTTGATCATATTGTTCCGGATTAATTAATACATTATATGATAATTTAGATAATGATTCCTTTTTTTCTAATAATTTAATATAATGTTCCTGTTTATTTAGATTGTTAGTTGTATAATAATCAATAATTTGATTATTTTTAAAACAAAATACTTGTTTAAAATTACTAAATATTAAGTCGCTGTACTTAATAATGATTCTATTGTTTAATAATTTGTTATTATTATAGTTAGGATAAATAGATATTTCTTTATTAATATAATTATAAATTATTTTATCTCCAGGAATACCAATAATTCTTTTAATATATTTAGTACTTTTATCATTAGGATAATTAAATACGATTAAATCACCTCTATTAGGTGTATTAAATCTTATAAAATAGTTGTTTGATATAGGATTTTTTATACCATAAGAAATTTTTTCCACGAAAACAAAATCTCCCTGTAATAGAGTTGGTATCATAGATCCTGATAATATTTTAAATGGTTCTATTAGTATTAATCTAATTAACAGTAACACAATTAATGTAGGGAAAGTAGAACTAATAAATCTACTAATATAATTAATAACATTTATATTAATAATTTTACTATAATTATTAATTTCTATTTTATTGTTTAAATATTTCTGATTTAATTTTATCAAGATATAATTGAATATCCATATTAAAAAAATAGCTATAATTATTATAAATAATAATTTATTAACATTACTAATCATAATTCATACTTAATATAAGTTTAACTTTTTTAATTAACTTTAAGTAATGAGAAAAATACTTTTTTAGGAATATTTATTTTTCCTAATTTTTGTAATTTCTTTTTACCATCTCTTTGTTTATTCAATAATTTTTTCTTTCTACTTACATCACCACCATAACATTTTTCTGTTACCTTTTTACATAATCTTTTTATTGTAGTGCGAGCAATAACTTTGTTATTTACAACTGCTTGTACAATTACATTAAATTGATGCTTAGGTATAATTTTAGTTAATTTATTAATCATTAAATTTGTTTTATATCTAATATCATTATTATGTAATATAATAGATAATTCTGGTATTAATTTTTTATTTATATAAATGTTAACACATGATAATTCAGATTTTTTAAAATACTTAAAATTATAATCTAAAGATGCATATCCATGAGAAATAGATTTAATTATTGTAGATAAATCTAATATTACTTCTGTTAATGGTATAAGATAAATAATTTTTACTTGATCATTAAAGTAAATAATATCAACTTGTATTCCTCTTTTTCTAATACATAACTTTATTATTTTACCAACATAAATTTTTGGTGTTATTATAAAACATTCAGCAATTGGTTCACGTAATTCTTTAATCTTATTTAAAGTTAGTAATTGATGTGGTTTATTAATATAAATAATTTTATTATTATTAGTTAATATCTCATATTTAACTGTTGGTAATGTAACAACTAATTCTAATTTATATTCTCGTTCTAAGCGAGTTTTAATTATATCCATATGTAATAATCCTAAAAATCCACATCTAAATCCATTACCAAAAGTATTAGAAAATTCTGGTTTGTATGATATTGATGCATCACTTAAACTAAGTTTAGTTAAAGCACTGCTAAAAATATTATAATTACTATTTTTCAATAAAAATAAACTTACAAAGACTTGTGGATTAATCTTTCTTATTGGTAAAATTACACTGTCAATGTCTTTTTCTGAAATAATAATACTTCCAACTATTGATTGTTTAAAAATTTTTATATTACATACAATCCAACCAACTTCACCACAATTTAGTGCTGAACACTCTTTTATTTTTGGTGTAACTAACCATATTTTTTCTACAATACAAGTATTATTAATATCAACTAATTTAATTTTATCTTTTTTTAAAATAAAACCAGATTTAATTTTTATTAACATCATAATTCCAAAATACTTATGAAATTGAGCATCTATAATTATCGCTTGTAATTTATCATTACAATGATTACTAGGTGGAGGAATAAATTCTATTATATTTTTTATTAAATTATTTATACCTATTGATTTTTTTGCAGAACAATATGTAATAATCAGATTTTTATCTAAAATATATTTTATCTGATTAATAAGATTAATAGGTTTATATTCTATTAAATCTATTTTATTTATTACTACTATAATAAACAAGTTCATATTTTTTGCTATATAAAAGTTATTTATAGTTTGCGCCTCAATACCTTTTACAGCATCTATTAATAATAAAACACCTTCACATGCTGATAGTGCTCGAATAACTTCGTAAGAAAAATCTGTATGTCCTGGAGTATCAATTAGATTTAACTTATAATTAACTCCAAAAAAATTATAAGTTAAATTAATACTTTGTGCTTTTATTGTAATACCTCTTTCTTGTTCTAAATAAATATTATCTATAATATTTATATTATCCGAATAATCTTTACTATTACAAAATTTAATTAAACAATTAGATAATGTTGATTTACCATGATCAATATGAGCAATAACAGAAAAATTACGAATATTATTTATTTTGAACATATAAAGTATTTTTAATAAAATTTGCTTTATGTATTATTATATTTATAATAAAAATATATTCAATAATAATATATTTTATTTATGACTAATATAATTAATTGGAATAATCTGCTAAAAAATGAATTAAAAAAAGATTATTTTAAAAAAATAATAAAATTTATAAAAAATAGAAAATCTGGTGGACATGAAGTATATCCAAATAATAATAGGATATTTTATGCTTTAAATACAACAAAATTTAACAAAGTTAAAATTGTTATAATTGGACAAGATCCATATCATAATCCGAAACAAGCAGATGGTTTAGCTTTTTCTGTTAATAAAGGTATAAAAATTCCATTATCATTATTTAATATTTTTAAAGAATTAAAAAATAATGTTAATAATTTTGTTATTCCAAATCATGGAAATTTGCATAGTTGGGCTGTACAAGGAGTATTATTGCTTAATTCTATACTTACAGTAGAAAAAAATAAACCATTATCTCATTCGCATATAGGATGGGAATTATTTACTAACAAAATTGTAAAAATACTAGATTTCTATCATAATGGATTAATATTTTTATTATGGGGTAATTTTGCTAAAAAAAAAATTAAACATATAAATAGAAATAAACATTTTATATTGGCAACATCACATCCATCACCATATTCTGCAAATTTAGGATTTTTTGGTTGTAAACATTTTACTATAGCTAATAACATTTTAATTAAGCAAAATAAAAAACCAATAAACTGGATAATATAATTAAATTTATAATTACCTTATCACCTAGATACTGTAACTATAGCTGGTCGTATTAATCTTTTATTTAAAGTATAACCTTTTTGCACTATACAAATTACTTGATTAGGTTCATATTTACCAGATTTATCTATATTAATAGCTTGATGTATAGACGGATCAAATTGCACTAAGTTTTCATCTATTAAATCTAGTCCAAATTTACGCATAACACTAATTAAAGATTGTAAAGTTAACTCAATGCCTTTCTTTGTAGAAGATAATGCATCATTTTTATCTATCGTAATTAATGCTCTTTCAAGATTATCAATTACTGGCAATAATTCAATCATAAAGTTTTCTAAAGCAAATTTATGAGCTTTTTCTATATCTTGTATACTTCGACGACGAATGTTCTCAATTTCAGCTTTTGCCCTTAATATATAATCACGTTCTTTCTGCTTTAACTCAATGATAGATAATTCTAATTCATTTATACGTTGATCTCTAACATCTAATTTAGTAGATTGTTCTTCTAAATTAGAATTATTTGAAAATTCTTGACTATTACTATTTTCTTGACTTTCTAAATCTTTCTGATCACGAGTACTTTGCTCTTTACTAATTTCCATTAGTTCTCCATTATCTATTAAAAATAATAATCAAAGGTATTAATGGGGATTAATAATAAATATTTCAAGTAAATTATATTAATACATATAAATAATAAGGATATATAATTATTATGACTAATAATTTTAATATAATAGGTATTATTGGTTATTCTTGTTGCAAAAAAATTCTTTTTGTATGTAAGAAATTATATTATTGGTTAGATAAAAATGGATATGATATTATAATAGATAGTAGAATTATTAATAATTTATCTATTGATAAAATAAATAATGGTAATATTAATTATATAGGTAAACAAGCAGATTTAGCTATTGTTATTGGAGGTGATGGTAATATGTTAG
>JAOBJS010000013.1 GCA_025728375.1 Candidatus Lightella neohaematopini | reverse complement strand
CATTAATAGCAGTTAATATACCATTTATAGAAATACATATTTCTAATATATATGCAAGAGAATATTTTCGTAATTATTCATACTTTTCTGATATTGCATTAGGTACAATATCAGGTTTAGGATCAGAAGGATATTATTTTGCCTTACAAAAAGCGGTAAAATACTTAATAAGTAAATAATAAATTTTATAATTTGGATTATATTATGAAAATTAATAAAATAAAAAAATTAATAGCTTTAATTGAAAATTCTAGTATTCTAGAATTAGAAATTAAAGAAAATCAGGAAACTATTAAATTAAGTCGTAATAATTTTGATATAAACCATAAATTAGTAAAACAACATAAGAATAATAATCAAACAAATAATAAATTAGAAGATACAAATGAAAATAACATAATAAGATCACCTATGGTAGGTACTTTTTATTGCACACCTTATCCAAATGCAAAACCATTTATTCAAATAGGACAAAAAATTAATATTGGTGATATATTATTTATTATTGAAGCAATGAAAGTAATGAATCAAATTAAATCAGAAAAATCAGGTATAATAAAAAATATTTTACTAAAAAATGGACAACCAGTAGAATTTAATGAACCATTGATAATTCTTGAAAATAATTATGTTACATAAAATTATTATTGCTAATAGAGGAGAAATTGCTTTACGTATTCTTAGAGCATGTAAAGAATTAGATATTAAAACGGTAGCTATACACTCAACTATAGATAAAAATTTAAAACATGTGTTTTTAGCAGATGAAACAATATGTATAGGTTTACCAGAACCTAAAAATAGTTATTTAAATATTCCAGCAATTATATCTGCAGCAGAAATTACTAAATCAACGGCTATTCATCCAGGTTACGGTTTTCTATCAGAAAATGCTAATTTTGCTGAACAGGTAGAAAAATCTGGATTTATTTTTATTGGACCAAAGGCTAGCACAATAAAGTTAATGGGTAATAAAATTCTTGCTATAAAAACTATGAAAAAAATGGGAATACAGTGTATTTTAGGATCAAGTTATCTGTCATTAAATGATATAAAAAAAAATATTAATATTGCTAATAATATTGGTTATCCTTTAATAATTAAATCAGCATATGGTGGTGGTGGTCAAAATATGTATATTATACATAATGATAAAGATTTAATTTCATCACTAAATTTTATAAAGACAGAAGAAAAAATTACTAATAATCATTACTCAATTTATATTGAAAAATATTTAGATAACCCTAGACATATTGAAATACAGATTATAGCTGACAATTATGGTAACGTAGTTACCTTATATGAACGAGATTGTTCAATACAACGACGTTATCAAAAAGTTATAGAAGAAGCTCCAGTACTTAATATTAATAATGATTTATTAAAGAGTATTAGAGATAAATGTATTGAAGTTTGTATTGCGATTAATTATAGAGGAGTAGGTACATTTGAGTTTTTATATAAAGATAATATGTTTTACTTTATAGAAATGAATACTAGAATTCAGGTAGAACATACAGTAACTGAAATGATTACTGGTATAGATATAGTAAAAGAACAATTATTAATTGCGCTTGGACAACCATTATCAATAAAACAAAATGATATTAATGTTTTAGGTCATGCTATTGAATGTCGAATTAATGCAGAAGATTCTGATAAATTTATACCTAGTGCTGGTAAAATTAATTATTTTCATCCTCCTGGAGGATTAGGTATTCGTTGGGAATCTCATATATATAGTGGATATAAAATTCCTGTATACTATGATTCTATGATTGGAAAACTAATATGTTTCGGTAAAAATCGAAATATTTCTATTTTACGTATGAAAAATGCTCTAAATGAACTAATTATAGATGGAATAAATACAAATATTGAATTTATTAATTCAATTATTAATAACAGTTATTTTCAACAACAAGGTATGTTTAATACAAAATACTTATAATTTCATCATACATTAAATTATTAACTTATATTATAATTTTAAACTATGTCATAATTAACTTAACTTGCGTTAGTTCTATTCGTTTTGCTAAATGAGTAAACGAATTAATTCTGCTAGTAATTAATTTAGAATAATTAATATGATTAACCCATACTAATTTAGTATTAAGAAATAATTCAGTTCTTTCTACTAGAGTAGGTAAAATAGGTTTAAGATAAGCCATAATAATAGCAAATAAATGTATACCCATAGAACAAATATCTTGTAAATCATGATAATTATCTTTTTTTGTTAACAACCATGGCTTATTATTATGAATAAAAATATTAGCTAGATCAGCTAAATGTATAATTTTTTTTATTACTAAACTAATATTTAGCTGTTCAAAAGCTATTTGAATATCATTAGATGAATTAATAAAAATATCATTTAATGTTTGATCAAATATTTTTTTTGATAAATATCCATTAAATTTGTCTATTATAAATCTAGAACTTCTTGCTGCTAAATTAATTATTTTATTAATAATATCATTATTAATTTTTTGTACAAATTCTTCTAAATTAAAGTTAATATCACTAATACCTAATGTTAACTTACTAGCATAATAATAACGTAAATAATCAGCATCTAATACAGATAAGTATGAATTAGCTGTAATAAAATTATTTTTAGATTTAGATAATTTTTCTCCGTTAATATTAACATGTCCATGTACAAATAATTTACTAGGTTTACGAAAATTAATACTATGAAGAATTGCAGGCCAAAATAAACTATGAAAATATACAATATCTTTACCAATAAAATGGTATAAATATGTATTAGAATGTTCACACCAAAATTCATAGAAATTAACATTATTATTTTTTTGACAAAAATTTTTAAAGGTACTTATATAAGCAATAGAAGCATCTAACCATACGTAAAAATATTTATTAACTTCTTTAGGTATTAAAAAACCAAAATAAGGAGCATCTCTAGATATATTCCATGGTTTTAATCCAATATTAAACCACTCTTTAACTTTATTTATTATACAATAATCTAAAACACCAGAATTAATCCACTTATATAATACATTATTAAATATTGGTAAATCAA
Source organism: Candidatus Lightella neohaematopini (assembly GCA_025728375.1). GTDB lineage: Bacteria > Pseudomonadota > Gammaproteobacteria > Enterobacterales > Enterobacteriaceae > Lightella > Lightella neohaematopini_C. The sequence goes on along the minus strand of JAOBJS010000013.1, from coordinate 7,709 downwards.
AAAATAAATGTTTAGACATACGTATTTCTGGAGTTGTGTTAGATAATACAGATTTAGGATTTATTAATTCTAGTGCATTGTATGTAGTGCTACAAATTTCACAAAAATCACCATATTGTTTGGAAGAAAAACATTTAGGACAAGTACCAATAATAAATCGATCTGGTAAAAATAGATTATGTTTAACATCATATAATTGAGCAATTACATCACTATATATTAGTTTTTTTTGTTTTAATTTTGTATAAATACTAATTAACAATTCTTTATTTTCAATACTATGTGTGGAATAATAATTATCATAATTAATATTAAATTTATATAAATCATTAGTATGTTCTAAGTACATTTGATGAATCATATGATCTATAGATAGACCTAATTTTTTTGAATGTAACACAATTGGTGTTCCGTGAGCATCATCAGCACAAATAAAATAAACTGTATTACCAATTAACTTTTGATAACGTACCCATATATCTGCTTGTATATGTTCATACATATGACCTAAATGAATTGGTCCATTAGCATAAGGTAATGCACATGTCACTAGTATTTTTTTGTCCATATATTAAAACTTATTTTTTAATTATAATCAAAAATAAAAAATTATGTCTTATTATACAGTAGTTAAATACTATATTTAATATATATTTAAAAAAATAAAGTAAATTTTCTTATAAATATATATTAATTCATTTTTATTATTAAATTTACTATAATAAGACATAATTTTTTATATTTTATATTTAATTTTATGGTCAATAAATTTAACCAATGTATTATAATTGGGATTACTGGCGCTTCTGCTTCTGGAAAAAGTCTTATTGCTAGTACTTTATATAAAGAACTACGAGAACAAGTTGGAGATCATAGTATAGGTATTATACCAGAAGATAGTTACTATAAAGATCAGAGTAATATTAAAATTATTGAAAGAACAAAAACAAATTATGATCATCCAAATTCTATGGATCATAATTTGTTATTACAACATATATATAAATTAAAGTCTGGACTACCAATTAGAATACCTATTTATAGTTATACAGAACATACAAGGACACGAATTACAAGATATTTATCACCAAAAAAAGTTATAATTTTAGAAGGTATATTACTTTTAACTAATATAAAATTAAGAAAAGAGATGAATTTTTCTATTTTTATAGACACTCCATTAGATATTTGCTTAGTAAGACGCATTAAACGTGATGTCAACGAAAGAGGTAGATCAATAGATTCAGTAATCTATCAATATAAAAAAACAGTTAGACCAATGTTTTTTCAATTTATTGAACCATCTAAACAATATGCTGATATTATTGTTCCTAAAGGAGGAAAAAATAGAGTAGCAATAGATATTTTAAAAGCAAAAATTAGTCAATTTTTTAAATAATTTTTAATAAAAACTATTTTTACTTAATATAGGAATGATTGAATCAACTTTTGCTAACATTTCATCAAATTCAGATTTCATATCACTATCTAATACAATACCAGAACCAACAGAACAATAAATTTTATTATTATTCATAATTAAAGTTCTAATACTAATATTAGTATCCATATTACCACAATAACTAATATAACCAATACTACCACACCACAAATTTCTTCTATTAGGTTCTAACTGTTCTATAATATTTATAGCTTTTAATTTAGGGGTTCCAGTAATTGATCCACCAGGAAAACATGAATTTAATAATTCAAGATTACTATATTGTTGCATTAATTTGGCATTAATAGTACTAACTATATGATGTATAGATTTATAAGTTTCTAATTTTAATAATGATGATACATATACACTACCAGGTACAGATAATTTACTAATATCACTACGTATTAAATCAACAATCATAATATTTTCAGCTTTATCTTTAGAAGAATTTAGTAATTTAGTAACTTGTAAATTATTATCACTAATATTATCTAATTTTTTTATGGTACCTTTGATTGGACTAGAAGTAATATTTCTATTGTTTACTTTTATAAATCTTTCTGGAGATACACTAATAATAGAACAATTATCAAATTTTATAAAAGCTGAAAAAGGGGCCTGGTTATAATTTAATAATTTACTAAAAGCAATTACTTCGTTTCCATAATACACAGTACTAAAGCGTTGTGCTAAACATACTTGATAACATTCACCAGAATACAAACATTGTTTAATATAATTAAATTTATTTTTATATTCAGATAAGGTCATATTAGATTTCCATGATTTTACTGAAAAATTATTATTAATTTTAATATTATTATTATTTATTAACATTTTGATATTACTTAATATTTTATTTAAATTATTATAACCAATTAAAATATTAATTTTTTTCTTATGATCAGTTATTATAGCCCAATTATAAATACCAACTATCATATCTGGAATATGTATATCATTTTTAGTAATCGTTGGTATATGTTCAATACTACGTATTAAATCATAACCAAAAATACCAACTGCTCCACCTTGAAATGGTATATCATTATTAAAACTAGTTTTAATTTTTAATTTATTTAAATAGTTATTAACTAACAAAAAAGGATTTTTATTACTAAATAAAATATTATTTCCATGTTGTATTTTAGTTATTTTTCCATACGTAACCAATTTAATTATTGGATCAGTTACAAAAATATCATAACGACAATTTTGATTATTACTTCTTCCAGAATGTAATAACATTGTCCACGATTTATTATATAATTTTAACAATAGAGATAATAAAAAATCATCTTTGTACGGTAAATTTATTAAATTTAATGGCATATACACAATAATATTAAATTTATATTTAAAATACAACTAAAATTAGTATAATGTGTTTTAGTTATGAACATACTAATTATTAATAATTCAACAACTGATTATTCAGTAGCTTTAATAAATAAATGTAATATAATATTATGTGGTATTATAATAGATAACAATAGTAACGATTATATTAATTATTTATTAACAACGATTAATAATGTTTTTTTTAATTCTAGTATTTCTTTAAAAGAAATAAATGCACTAGCATTTAACAATGGACCAGGTAGCTTTACTAAAATTAGAATAATTAATAGTATAGCTCAAGGATTATCATTTAGTAATAATATACCATTAATTAGTATATCTAATCTTGTTGTATTAGCTGAAGGAGCATGGCGTTGTACTAAAATTAAAAAAATACTAGTTGTTAATTATGCATATAATAGTAAATTATACGTTGCTAAATATTGTAAAAATAACAATAATTGGTATTTAAAAAATAGAATTATTTTATTAGATATTAAAGACATTATAGCCTTTTGTGATACCTTATTAGGTAATTGGGTATTAACTGGTAATTTTTGGTTTTTATATCCTAAAAAAAAATCTTATATAAGTAATAAATTTACTATACTAAATAGTAATAATTGTAATATATTAGATATGTGTGCATTAGTAATAAATAAATTTAATATAAATAAATTGACTAAATTAGAAAATATAGTACCAATATATATTTAATAATGTTTTCTTATTAAGTATACTTAATTATAGAGTAAATTTATACACAAAAATAATTTTAAAATATTTAATGATTATAAATTAATGAGAGATATTTTATTTAACTAGTATTCTTCTAATATATAGAAAATTACCAACAATATTTAGTATTAGATACAATTAATAGATTTAATATGAATAATTTATCAGAAGTAAAAGAAGAAATTTATTATGCAAAAAAAATTATTAACGAATTGCTAACATTAGTTAGTAATTATTCTGCTACTGCAGCAATTAATTTTATTACTACCATTGGTAGTACATTTAGTACATACAACAATAAAATAGAATATATTAAGTCACATAATTATAGTAATATTACTATTGATATTTTTTTTAAAAATAAGAAAAGTAGTACTTCATCAAGTAATACCAAGTTAAAAGAATTAATTAAAATAGTTCATAATTTAATTACCATAACAAAATATTTATCTCCAGATAATGCTCATGATTTAGCAGATTTAAAACAACTAGCTATTGATAAAATACCAAATTTAAATTTGTTTAATCCATATGAATTAACATCTAGTAAATGTATAGATATAATAAATTTAGTTGAACAATCAGCTAAAAAATATAGTAAATTAGTTAATAGTACTTATGGATATTTTGATTATAGTTATACTGTACGAACTTTTGGTAATAGTTATGGTATGTTACAAAGCTATGCTTACAGTTGTTATCAAATATATTGTCAAGTAATCGCAAAAAATAATAATAGTATGGAACGAGATTATTATTATACTATAAATTCTGATTTTAATAAACTAAAACCATATAGTATAGTAGGTGAACAAGCGGCATATCGTGCTATACAAAGACTTAATTCCAATATAATAAGAACTAAACAATATCCTGTAATATTCTTATCAGAAGTAGCTACTGAATTATTTTATTATTTAGCAAAAGCTATTAATGGATATAATGTATATAAAAAATCTACATTTTTAATAAAAAAATTTAAAAAAATTATATTTCCTAGTTGGTTAAATATTATTGAACGTCCTAACGTTCCACATGAACTTGGATCAACTCCATTTGATCGTGAAGGAGTAAAAACTAATGATATTTTTATTATAAAAAATGGAGTACTAAATACTTGGTTATTAGATAGTTATTCATCTAGAAAATTAAATCTTAGTAATAATGGTCATGCTGGAGGAATTTATAATTGGTATATAACAAATAATAATATTAATTTTAGTGATTTATTAAAATTAATGCATAATGGTATATTAGTAACAGAATTAATGGGACATGAAGTAAATATTAATAATGGTAATTATTCTAAGGGAATATTTGGATTTTTAGTAAAAAATGGTCGTATTTCTTATCCGATAAGTGGAGTAACTATTGCTAGTAATTTAAGTGATATGTTTAATAATATTGGTAGTATTAGTAACGATATTGAATTAAGAGGAAATATTAAATGTGGATCATTATTAATTAATAATATGAATATTGCTGGTCTATAGTTTTATAGCTAACACATTTTTTATAATACGATAATATATTTTTACTAGTTGTTGTAGATCAATTATACTTACACATTCATTTTCTTGATGAATAGTTTTATTTATTAAACCTAATTCAATTATTTGAGCTCCTAATTTATCAATAAATCTTCCATCAGAAGTACCACCATTATTATTAATACTAGGAATAATACCTTGATAAAAATTAATTGCTTCTTTAACTATACTTAATAACTTACCAGTACTACTAATAAAAGCATTACTAGACATTATCCAGCTAATTTTATAATCTAAACTATATTTATTAATTAAAAATTCAATTTTATCCTTGATAAAAGATACTTTAAGTTTATAATTAAAACGAAAATTAAGTTGTATCATTATTTTTTTTGGAGTTGTATTAACATAATTATTATTAGTAATGATGTTAATAACTTGAAAAGTAGTTGGTGGTGTCATTAAATTTGATAAATTTAAATTTTCTATAATTTTTGATATTTGATGAATTATATTTATTACTTGATAAATAGGATTAGCTAAAATACTACAATAAGCAACATGTTTTTGTTTACTATAAATGGTTAAATTACAAGTTAATGATCCTCTACGTCCATTTTTTATATTATCACCTAATTTATAGATACTAGATGGTTCTCCAATAATACAATAATTTATATTTTTATTTATACTAATTAACTTATCAACTATCTTAATAGTTCCATTGGTAGCTTCTGACTCTTCATCAGAAGTAACTAAAAATAACAAAGTACCAAAATGATGTGGATTATATTTTAAAAAATACTCTGTTGCTACTATCATAGCTGATAATGCTCCTTTCATATCTACAGAACCTCTACCATATAACATTCCATTGTATAAAGTAGGATTAAAAGGATTAAAATACCAATTACAAATATTTCCAGGACCAACTACATCAGTGTGACCAGAAAATGCTAAAGTTGGTTCTTCGTTACCATGCCAAGCAACAAAATTACTAGTACCTTTACTAGGTAATAATTTAATTACAAAACCTAATTTGTTTAATCTATCTATTAAAATTTCTTGACAACCATTATCGATTGGACTAATAGATTTTCTTTTAATCAGTTCTTTAGTTAAAGATAATACTGATCTCAGTATATTAAAATTATCCATTAATATAAATCTTATAATAATTTTTTTGCTTGATTAACAATATTACTAACATTAAACTTAAATAAATTAAATAAATCTGCTGCCTTAGCTGATTTACCAAATTCATTAATTCCTATAACAACTCCATTGATACCAACATATTTATACCAAAAATTACTTACACCAGCTTCTATAGCAATACGTTTAGTTACTAAATTAGGTAATACATAATCTTTATAATCATTATCTTGTAAATCAAAAACATTAGTTGACGGTAATGATACTACGCGAATTTTATAACTTTCCTGACTTAACAAGTGATAAGCTTCAATCGCTAACATAACTTCTGATCCTGTAGCAATAATTATCAATTCAGGTAATTTAACACAATCTCTTATTATATAACCTCCTTTAATAACATTTGATAGTTCGATTTTCGGTACATTATATTTTTGTTTTATTGTTTGTTTAGATAAAACTAAAACAGTTGGACCATGATATTCAATAGCAAATTTCCATGAAAATAATGTTTCTATGTAATTACATGGTCTCCAAACTACTAAATTTGGTATAATACGTAAACTTGATAATTGTTCTATTGGTTGATGTGTAGGTCCATCTTCTCCCACACCTATAGAATCATGAGTATATATCATAATATGACGTATTTTCATTAAAGCTGCCATACGTATAGCATTTTTTGCATAATCAGAAAATACTAGAAATGTAGCAGTATATGGTAACAATCCACCATGACATGATATACCATTAGCAATTGCAGTCATACCAAATTCACGTACTCCATAGTTAATGTAGTTGCCAAAAATGTTACTATTAATAGATTTAGACTTAGACCATAAAACACAGTTACTAACTGATAGATCTGCAGATCCACCCACTAATTCTGGTAAATAATTACCAACATAATTTAATATCTTTTGAGATATTTGTCTTGTAGAAGAATCATAATTATTTTTTAAAAATTTTTTAACTAAATAATTATTAATATTAATCCAATTTTTTGGTAAATTATTTTTTATTCGTCTTTTTAATTCTTTTGCCAAACGAGGATAACATTTAGTATATCGTATTAATTTATTATTCCAATCTAATTCTTTTTGTCTACCTATATTACGAGCATTCCACAAACTATAAATCTTTTCTGAAATTTTAAATAAAGACATATCATGCCAATTTAATAATTTTCTTACTTTGATATTTTCTTCTTCTCCTAATGGAGAACCATGAGAGATAGATTTACCACTTTTGTTAGGTGAACCAAATGCAATAATAGTTTTACAAATTATTAATGATGGTTTATCCAAAACATTTCGTGCAATTCTTATTGCTTTACTAATTTCTTTGCTATTATGTCCATTTACATTATCTAAAACATGCCAGTGATAAGATTTAAATCTTAATGCTGTATTATCGATAAACCAATTTTTAATATTACCATCTATTGATATATTATTACTATCATATAACACAATTAATTTACCTAATTGCATTACTCCAGCTAAAGATCCTACTTCATGTGATATTCCTTCCATAGATCG
>JAOBJS010000012.1 GCA_025728375.1 Candidatus Lightella neohaematopini | reverse complement strand
TTATAAAATTAAAATTATAGGTATAAATTGTGGTAATTTAGGATTTCTAACCGATATAAATTATAACTCATTATTACAACAATTATCTGAGATACTATCTGGCAATTATATAGAAGAAAAAAGATTTTTATTAGAAATATATTATGTTATCAATGGAAAAAAGAAAAAAATTGGTAATGCAATTAATGAGATTTTATTAAAATCAAATAGCATTAGATCTATGATAAATATTCTGGTTTATATTGATAACAAGTTTGCGTTTTTAAATTATGCTGATGGCTTAATAATTTCTACACCAACTGGATCTACAGCTTATTCATTATCAGTTGGTGGACCAATTATTACACCATTAGTTAAAGCTATCATGTTACTACCTATATTTCCTCATACATTGTCATCTAGACCAATAATTATTAAAAATACTAGTATTATAAAATTATTTTTTCCTAAAAATAACAATAAGAATATAAAAGTTAGTTGTGATAATCAAATAGATTTTATATTAAATACAAAAAAAAAAATATATATACGTAGTGGTAATAAATATTTTAATTTAATACATCCAACAAAATATAATTATTTTAATTTATTAAGAAAAAAATTATTCTGGTTAAAAAATTACAGAAAATAGCATTAGTATTATTCATAAATAGTAAAATTACTTATCTTAAATAAATTAAAAATAATAGTAAAATTCCAAAAATTTATAAGATGAAAAAAAAATATATTAAGTTATTATTAATTATATTCTTTATAATATTTAATAGTGGTTGTTTTTTTTTAATAAAATATTAAAATCGCAAAACACTATTTATGGTAACTATATTAGTAATTTTAACCTAATTAAATTAGGTATGACAAAAAAAGAAATTATAAAATTGTTTGGAACACCTTTATTGAATAATATTAATAATAAAAATACTTGGTTCTATATTTATAGAAAAGAATATAGTGGAGGATTATTAATTACTCAAAGAGTATTAATAATTAAATTTAACAAAAATATAGTTATAGATTTTATAATAAGATAATGTTATTATTTTCTACAGTAATCAAATTTTTTATAGTTATAAAAGTGAATAAAAATAATATAATTTGCTTAAAAAAAAATGTTTCTGTTAATTATGATCTAAAAAGAGAAATTAATGTTGGGATTATTCTGTATGGTTGGGAAATAAAATCATTAAGGAAAAATAAGATAAATATCAAATATAGTTATGTGTCTATAATAAATAAAGAAGCTTATTTAATTAATTCTGAGTTTCAACCATTGATAACTTCGAATATTAATTTTATCAATATAAAAAGAGATAGAAAATTATTATTAAAAAAACAAGAATTATATCTTTTATCTAATTACATTAAACAAAAAAAATATACTGTAATACCATTATTAATATTTTGGAAGAAACATTTAGTAAAAATAAGGATTGGTATAGTAAAAGGTAAAAAAAAATACGACAAAAGAATAGATATAAAACGTAAAGAGTGGTTAATAACTAAATCTAGAAGTATAAAAAATTTATCTAAAAAATATTGAAAATATTATTAATTATTATTAATATTACCTTATTAGGGGCTGTTTATGGATTTGACAATTTATAATTACTTGTAGTTCATGTCGAGATCGAGGTAATCTCGTAAAAAACCTTAAATTGTTAAATGCAAATAGTAAGTATGAACCAATTGCTTTAGCTGCTTAGTTTGTTGTTAAAGTATATGGTTAGTGATACTTTTTATTCCTAGATAAAAAAGTATTATTGTTATTAATTCTAGGGTACAGATATTTTATTGGGCTTGACAGTAAAATATTATTTAGTGATTCAAGATAACTGTTAAGATTATTTTGTTCATATTAACTTAACATGTAAATAAAATGAACTAAGCATGTAATACTATTAGTAAATCATAATTTGGACGCGGGTTCGAATCCCGCCAGCTCCATTTTATTATTGAATGCATCTTGAACAGATATAAATTCATCTAGCAACCATCAAAATAATTACAAATTTATTAATACTAAAATATATTTTTATACTAAAATTAAACTAGTAATTATTAATTTTTAATTGTAAATTAATAATTATATTTTAATAAATTAATTATTAATAAATTTTTAATGTATACTTATTTAAATTTAAAATTAAATTATTAATTCATTTAATGAAGCTAATTATTAACACAATAACTTAATAAATAAGATTTATTAACTTAAATAAATACTTTTATTAAGTTGAATGTTACTTAGATAATTTTAAAATATATTGTTAATTAATTTGATAATTTTAAGTTAAAAATAAAATATGAATATTAATAATAAATTATGTAGTATTACTGTTTCTGTAATAACTCTAATAATATTATATTTTTTTAATAACTATTGTTCAATTTTTGTATTAGTTGTAAGTAATTTAGTTACTGTGTTATCTATTATTATTAATACTTTTAATACTGTGCGTCATGCAGATGTTCTTGCTCATAGATTAGGTGAACCATTTGGTTCGTTAATTTTAACATTATCAGTAGTTATTTTAGAAGCAAGTTTAATAGCAGCTTTAATGATTGCAAATAATAATGTATCTACATTAATGCGTGATACATTATATTCAGTTATTATGATAGTAACAACTGGATTAGTTGGATTATCACTATTATTAGGAGGTAGTAAATTTGATACTCAATCATTAAATTTAGCAGGTATTAAGCAATATTTAATGGCAATCATATTATTGTCTATTATAGTTCTTATCTTTCCTTCTACGTTGCCAAATGGCAATTTTAATACTATACAAACTGTTATTATAGGTATACTATGTATAGTAATGTACGGAGTATTTTTATTAATACAAACATATACTCATCAAAGCTGGTTTATTTATGAACATGAAGATGCTGATAATTATATTCAGTCTATACATACATCATTATGGCATAGTTTTTGGTTAATAATACACTTATTATTTGTTATTATTACTATTAAACTTAATGCTAGTTCATTAAATAAATTATTAACAATAATCAATGCACCAAAACAAATTGCTGGATTTTTAATAGCATCATTAACTTTATCTCCTGAAGGTTTGGGAGCGATACGTGCAGTACTAAATAATCAAGCACAAAGAGCTATGAATTTACTGTTTGGTTCTGTTCTTGCCACAATATCACTAACTGTGCCAACGGTAATTGTATTATCATTTATTACAAAACAACAAATATTTTTTAGCTTAACTTTGCCGCAATGTATAGCATTGCTAACTACTTTAGTAGTTTGTCAAGTATCATTATCTACTGGTAGAACTAATATTTTAAACGGAGCAACACATTTAGCTTTATTTATTATGTATTTAATTACAATCTTATTATATTAATTCAAAATGATTTTACAACATCATCTATAGATTTAATTTGGTTTAGTAAAATTTTTAACTGTTTAATTGGTAATATAGATGCTCCATCACATTTTGCTTTATCTGGATTAGGATGTGATTCAATAAATAATCCAGCTATACCTATAGCAATACCAGATCTAGCTAGTTCATTTGTTTGTTTGCTTCTTCCTTCAGAAACTGCATTATATGGATTATTTCGACATTGTAATGAATGTGTAACATCAAAAATTATAGGACAACCATTAGAAATATCTTTCATAATAGAAAATCCTAACATATCAACTACTAAATTATTATAACCAAACATAGATCCCCGTTCACAAATAATAATATTATTATTACCAAAATTACGAAATTTATTTACTATATGCACTACTTGATGTGGACTAATAAATTGTGGTTTTTTAATGTTAACTACTTTTTTAGCTTTAGCTATAGTACGAATAAGATCAGTTTGTCTAGCTAAAAAAGCAGGTAATTGAATAATATCGACTACGGATTTTACAATATCAACTTGATATCTTTCATGTACATCCGTCATAATTGGTACATTAAATTGATTTTTCAATTCAGCAAAAATATTTATGCTATAATCTAAATCTAAACCTCTATATGAATCAATTGAAGTTCGATTTGCTTTATCAAAAGATGCTTTAAATATATAAGGAATACCAAGATTATCAGTAACATTTTTATAGTATTCACATACATACATAGCTAAATCTCTAGATTCTAATACATTTAAACCACCAAATAATACAAATGGTAAGTCATTGGATATTTTGATATTTTTTACTTTTACTATGATGTTACGCATAGATGTTATTAATTATTTAATATTAAATATTTACAATATTATAGTAATTGACCGAAACTAAATCTTTCATGATGACTATAATCGTAACCAGTACCTACATTTTTAAATCCAATTTTTTTTAAAGTATTTCTTATAAAATTACCTTGTTGATAATCATGTTCTAATATTAACCAACCATTATATGCCAAAAAATTTTTTGACTGATGACAAATTAATTTTAAATGCATTAGTCCATCATATCCAGCTAAAAATGCTGTTTTAGGTTCAAAATATAATTCTGGCTGAGCATTATACCAATCACTAATTTTTAAATATGGAGGATTGCTAACAATTATATTATAATTACAAAATTTTATATTACTAAACCAATTACTAAAAATAAACTTAATATTATGTAATTTTAATTTTATAGCATTATATCTGGCTATACTTAATGTTTTAACATAATGATCAACACTAGTAATTATCCATTTTGGTTTTTCTTTTGCTAAAACTAAAGATATTATTCCACTACCAGTTCCTAGATCTAATACTAACATTTTTTTATTAGATGATAAATTTAAAATATATTCTACTAAACATTCTGTTTCTGCTCTAGGAATCATTGTGTCATAAGATACATAAATTTTTAATGACCAAAACTCATGATATCCTAAAATATATGCTAATGGTTCTCTATTAATTCTTCTAAAGGTCAACTGCATTAATTTATTATATTGCTTATATGTTAATTTTCTATCTTTTAGTAAAATTAATTTATTACGTTTATTGTTAGTTACTTCACTTAAAAGTATTTCAGCTTCCAATTCATGATTACTTATACCAGCTAATAATAATTTATTACTAGCATATTTTAACCAATTATTATAATTAATATTATTTATACTCATTTGTTAAAATAAAAATTAGATAATGGTTGAATAATTAAATCTAATTCACCATTAAATATATCTTCTAGACGATATAATGTTAAGTTTATTCTATGATCAGTTACACGACGTTGTGGAAAATTATAAGTTCTAATTCTATCAGATCGATCTCCACTACCTAATAAAATTCTTCTTGTAAAAATCTCTTTTTTTTGTTTTTCTTTTAGTTTTAAATTATTTAATCTTGCTATTAAAATAGACATAGCTTTAGCTTTATTTTTATGTTGAGAACGTTCATCTTGACATTCTACAGTTATACCTGTTGGTATATGTGTTATTCTAATAGCAGAATTAGTAGTATTAACATGTTGTCCTCCTGCTCCAGAAGATTTAAAACTATCAATTCTTAAATCATTACTGTTAATAGTTATTTTTGATTCTTGAACTACAGGAATAACAGCAACTGTACAAGTAGAAGTATGTACACGTCCTTGTGATTCAGTAACAGGTATTCTTTGTACTCTATGTCCACCAGATTCAAACATTAAATAATTATAAGCATTTTTATTATTTATTCTAATTATTATTTCTTTATAACCACCTAAATGATTATAATTAGTATTAATTATTTCAGTATTCCAATTTTTATTTTCGCTGAATTGACTATACATATATAATAAATCACTGGCAAATAATGAAGCTTCATTCCCCCCAGTACCGGCTCTAATTTCTAAAAAACAACCGTGTTGATTAATATTATCTTTTTTAGAAAGAATATTAACAATTTTTTTTTCTATTATTAATTTATTTTTATTACATAATTGTAATTCTTCTATAACTAAATCTTTTAGTTCAATATTATTAATTAACTTTTTAGTATTATTTATATTTTTGTTTATATTTAACCATTGTTTAAAATACTTTACTATTTTTGCTAACTCATTATATTCTTTAGATAAAGTTAAAAATAATTTTTTATTAGAAATAATATTTTTTTTACTTAGTAGAATTTCAACTTCATTAAAACGGTTTTTTTTACTATATAGTTTTGCTATTAAATTTTTATCCATAATTAACATATAGTGAATTAATTTTAAAATTAATACATATAATTATAATTACTAATCTATTGTTAAAATTATAATTAATGATAAAATTACATCAATGTAATGTTGATTTTGATTATTTAATTAAAGTTAATATTATAATAACTACCATATAAACAAAAGATATAATGAATAAAAATTTTACAAATTATTTTAGTAAATTATTAATTATTACATGTTTAAGTTTATTTAGTGCATGTCATAATAATATTAAAATAATTAATAATAATTATTATAATTGGAATCATCAACAACAACTATTATTGAATATTAAACATTATAAATTAAATGGATTAATTACCTACATATCAAAACAGTATAATATTAGTGCTAATTTTTATTGGCAACAAATTAATAAAGATGATTATAAATTCGTTTTAACAAATCAATTTAATACTGTTAAATTATGTTTAAATGTTACAAATAATAATACAAAACTAGTTATAAATAATAATATTTTTTGTTATCAACAGTCACCAGATATAATTATAAAAGAATTATTTAATATTAATGTACCTTTTAAGTATTTAAATCAAATAATTTTAGGTATAATTAATAAAAATCAAAAATTTATTTTAAATAAATATGGTTATTTAAGTAAAACTACGTTATATGATAATAATAATGTATGGAATATACTTTATAGTAAACATAACTATTATCGTAATAATATGGTTGTATTATCAAAATATATAGAATTATATTGTAATGATGTTAATATAAAGATTAAAATTTATAATTGGATAATATAACAAAATGACTAGTTATTGTTTACCATCGCCAGCAAAAATTAATTTATTATTACATATTATAGGTTATAAAGATAGTGGTTATCATAAATTACAAACAGTTATACAATTTATTAATTATAGTGATGTAATTAATGTTACTGTAACTAAAAATAATATTATTAGTTTATCTAGTAATACTAATAAAATAATTTCACAAAATAATTTAATTATAAAAGCAGTAAAATTACTAAAATACTTCTGTTTAAAAAACAAATGCACTAATAAATATTTTGGAATACATATTAAAATAAATAAGATTATTCCTATAGGTAGCGGATTAGGTGGAGCTTCATCTAATGTTGCTACAATATTGTTAATTTTAAATAAGATTTGGCATTGTAACTTAACGTTATCTAATTTAGCAAAAATAGGTTTGTTACTTGGTACTGATGTACCATTATTCATATATGGTCATACAGCTATAATTGAAGGTATAGGAGAAATAAATACTCCAATATCTTTAAAAGAGAAATGGTATGTCATTATTATACCTCCAATAGAAATTTCTACGACTAAAATATTTAGTTATATTAATACTAATAATTATTCTGCAATGAAGACTCATGCAGAATTATTATCTGGTACATATCATAATGATTTAGAAAATATAGTAGTTAAAAAATTTCCAATAATAAAAGAATATATATCATGGTTATCACAATATGTTCCTGCTAGATTAACTGGAACTGGATCATGTATATTTGCTGAATGTGATAATCAAAACATAGCCTATTCTATTTTATTTAATAAACCTCGTGAGTTAAAAGGTTTTGTAACTAAGAGTACAAATATTTCACCATTACATAGTATTCTTAAAAATAAAGAAATATTTATTTATTAGTATTTTATTTGGAATTTATATATGTCTAATATAAAATTATTTTCTGGAAGTGCTACTAAACAATTAGCATATCATATTGCTGCTAATTTAAAATTAAGTGTTAGTAATGCATTTATAGGTCGTTTTAGTGATGGTGAAATTAATATACAAATTAATGAAAATGTAAGAGGTGATGATATTTTTATTATTCAATCTACATGTGCTCCAACTAATGACAATATTATGGAACTAATTTTAATGATTGATGCTTTAAAAAGAGCTTCTGCTAGAAGAATTACTGCTGTAATACCATATTTTGGCTATGCTAGACAAGACAGAAGAGTTAGATCATCTAGAGTACCTATTACTGCTAAAGTTATTGCTGATTTTTTATCTAGTGTTGGTGTTGATCGTATTCTCACTGTTGATTTACATACTGAACAAATACAAGGATTTTTTACAGTTCCTGTAGATAATGTTTTTGGTAGTATTGTGTTAATTGATGATATACGTAAAAAAATGTTGTATAATCCCATTATTGTATCTCCAGATATTGGTGGAGTTATTCGTGCACGTGCTGTGGCTAAATTACTTAATGATATCGATATTGCTATTATTGATAAAAGAAGATCAAAAGCTAATATAGCTCAAGTCATGAATGTTATTGGTGATGTTTCTTACCGTGATTGTTTAATAATTGATGATATGATTGATACTGCTAGCACTATATGTGAAGCTGCTAATATTTTAAAAAAACATTTAGCTAAAAGAATATTTGTATATGCTACACATCCAGTATTTTCTGGTAATGCTTATTATAATATTAAAAATTCTGTAATTGATGAATTAATTGTATGTGATACAATACCACTGACATCAACAATAAAATTATTATCTAATATTAAAATATTAACTTTAGCTAATATGTTAGCAGAAGCAATCAGGCGTATTAATAGCGAAGAATCAATATCAGAAATGTTTAAAGTAAAATGATTAAGTTAATTATTGGGTTATCTAATTATGGTTTATTGTATAAAAATAATAGACATAATGTTGGAGCAAAATTTATATGTACATTTGCCAAGTATAATAATTTAATTTTTAAGAAATATGTAAAATTATTCAGTTATATTAGTAAATTTAAAATAGATAATTATAATGTATATTTATTGTTACCAATGACATATATTAATATGAATAATAAATCATTATTTGCTGTAGCTAATTTTTATGATGTTAAAACAGATGAGATATTAATCATTCATGATGAATTAGATTTACCACTTGGTAAAATAAAATTTAAGCAAAAGATAAGTAACACTAGTCATAATGGTATAAAAAATATTGTATTAACATTTAATAGCAATAATTTATGTAGAATTAAAATTGGTATCGGACATCCAGGAAATAAAAGTAGAGTAACTAATTTTTTATTATCTAATATGTCTACTAAAGAACTAAAAATAATAAAATATACTTTTAATTCAATAATAAAAAATATTAGATGTATTATTTATCTGAACAAGTATGATATTGGTAAATTTATTTCTCAGCATAATAAGCTAATTCAATTAACTAAAAATAATATTAATTAAAATTTAATGAATATTAAATGTGGAATTATAGGATTACCTAATATTGGTAAATCAACTTTATTTAATTTATTAACTAATAGTCAAGTCAAAACAGATAATTACCCATTTTGTACAATTAATCCTAACATAGGAATTATTAATCTGTACGATCCCCGTTTATATAAGATAGCTAATATTATTAATATAAATAATGTACTATGTTCTAAAATTCAATTAATTGATACTGCCGGTTTAATTAAAAATGCCGCTAATGGTATTGGTTTAGGAGAAAAAATATTAGAACAATTATATAAAGTTAATATTATTTATCATGTAGTACGTAATTTTAAAAAAAATAATATTCATCATGTATATAATCGCATCTCGCCGATAGAAGATATTAATATGATTAATATGGAACTAATTCTTTATGATTTAATTAAATGCGAAAGCTTTTTAAATAAATTAAAATATAATATTGCTAATAAAAACATCATAAAAATCTATAATAGATTAATATCGTGTTTAAGTAGTAATAAAATGTTAAAAACATTAGAATTTAGTGATGAAGAAAAACATATTGTTAGTAATTTAAACTTTATTACTTTAAAACCAATGATTTATATTTTTAATTGTGATGATGATAACGTCGATACACAAAATATAGTAGATACTACTGGTCATAATAAAGATATAATAATAAATATTAATTTCTTAAAAGAAAAAAATATTAATAATATAATTAAAAAATCTATGTTAGATAGAATAAATTTTATAATGTATAATAAAATATTAAATAAATATAACTTAGTAAAATTATTTATGACGACATTTAATTTATTAAATATAATTAATTTTTTTACTTTTAACGATAAAGAAATAAAATCTTGGATGATAAAACGGGGTACTACAGCGCTAACTGCCGCTAAAAAAATACATTCTGATATCTATAATGGTTTTATAAGAGTTAAAGTAATAAATTATAATAAATTTATATTGATTAATAATAATAAATTACAGAAACTAAATAAGATATCATATTCAATTTATAATAAACATTATTCTATAACTGATGGAGATATATTAAAATTTGTATTTCGTTAGTTTTTAATAGTAGTTACTTTGTAATTTGATATAATTTATTGTATATTACATAAAAACTTTATGAGTTTAATATGTAATTAAAATTATTGATAATGATTTATGAAGATTAATAATTATTATAAACAATATCTTATAAAATTATTAAAAATACCTCAATCATCTAACCAAATTAGAACATTATTTTCACCAACTGATTTTAATAAAGAACTAATATATTCTATTGATAAAGCAAGGTTTAGAATATATATGGTACTATTATATTTTGATTGTGATCGTAGTGGTAGATTAATATTAGATACTTTATATAAAGCTAAAAAAAATCGCTATAATCTTGATATAGTAATTATAGTCGATTTAAATCGTGCCAAAAGAAATAGATTTGGTAATAATAATACAGTAACAAATATTGATTGGTATTATTATATTGCACAAATAAATTCGGATATAGAGATTCCAATATATGGAATTCCAATTAGTAATAGAGAATATCTTGGAGTTTTTCATTTAAAGGGATTTGTTATTGATGATAAAGTTATTTATAGTGGTGCTAATATTAATGATATTTATTTAGAAAAATTAAATTACTATAGATATGATCGTTATAGGATTATTAAAAATAAATTATTGGCTAATACATTAGTTTATTATATTAAGCAATATTTACTAACTGCAAAGGCAATTAATAGGCTAAATAATGTCAATAATAAAAAAATTATTATTAATAATATTTGTACATTACGAAGAACTTTAAGAACAGCAAATTATCATTATTTAGGTAATATTAATTATAATAAATTATCAATTATTCCATTAGTTGGTTTAGGTAAACATAATCTCTTAAATAAGACTATTTATCATCTTATTTATTCTGCCCAAAAAAGAATAATTTTATGTACTCCGTATTTTAATATACCTAACATACTATTTAATAGTATTGTTGATATATTAAATCTTGGTATAACAGTAGAGATTATTGTTAGTGATAAAATAGCTAATGATTTCTACGTTCCTAATAAGGAAGATAGTAATTTTCATATGACAAATATTATACCATACTTGTATGAAATAAATTTACGTAACATTATGATAAAATTACAAAGCTATATTAATCATGGTGATTTAATAATCAAAATATGGAAAAATCAATACAACTCATTTCATATGAAAGGTATCTGGGTTGATAATGACTGGTTTATGTTAACTAGTAATAATTTTAATGTAAGATCATGGCAATTGGATTTAGAAAATGCGTTACTAGTTTATGACCCCCAACAATTTCTAACTAAAGAAAATAACATGGAACTAAATAGTATTAATAATCATACAAAATTAATTAAACACTATAGTGATATACAAATTATTGCTGATTATCCTATTAAAATACGTAACTTAATAAATAAAATAAGAAAAATTAATTTTGATAAGATAATAAAATTTTTAATATAAAAACCTGATAATTTCCTACTCTCACATAGAATTACTCTACACTACCATCGGCACCACAACATTTAACTTCTGAGTTCGGAATGGGATTCAGGTTGGTCTATTGCGTTATTATTATCAGGTCTATAAATTTTAAACAACTTAGGTGTTATAAGGTTAAATTCTCACGGGCAATTAGTATCAGTTAGC
>JAOBJS010000011.1 GCA_025728375.1 Candidatus Lightella neohaematopini | reverse complement strand
TATATGAGTGGCGTATGGTACGCTATTTTTTAATTGTGTCAAGATATTTGTATTAAAATTATTTAGATAATTCTTTTAATAAAATTTTCATATCTTCTGGTAAAGAAGCATACCATATTTTTTCACTATTATTAAATGGGTAATTAAATTTTAATTTATATGAATGTAATGCTTGTCTATCAAAATTTATATTATTTTCTTTATCTTTGAAAATAGTATTATATTTTGCATCACCTAATATTGGATGCTTAATATATGACATATGTACTCTAATTTGGTGAGTTCTACCAGTCTCTAATATTATACGTAAATAAGTATAATTTTTAAAGTATGTTATAACTTTGTAATGAGTAATAGCTAATTTCCCAATATTACACACTTTCATACAAGTTCGATCATGCATATTTCTAGATATTGGTTTAATTATAGATCCATATTTTTCAGTATGTCCATGTACTATTGCTAAATATTCTTTAGTAATTTGCTTATTCTTTATTAGTTCTGTTAATTTATATTGGGTAGATAAATTTTTTGCTATTATTAATATACCAGTTGTATTTTTATCTAATCTATGTACAATACCTACTCTAGGTAGATTAATATTTAGTGGACAATGATGTAATATAGCATTTAATATAGTATCACATTTTTCGTTACTGGAATACATAACAAAATTACTTTGTTTATTTATTATTAGTATATTCTTATCTTCATAGATAATATTCAATTTAATATTTTTAGGCGTAATAATATAGTTATTAGATAAATTAATATTAAACTCTATTTTATCGTTATTATAAACTTTTTTATTAGGATCAAATATGATAATATTATTAACTTTTACTAAACCATGTAGTATAAAATACTTTATTTTTGTTCTAGAATATATTTTACTTAATTTCGTTATTACTTTATCTAATCTTTCTCCATGTTGTTCTTTCTTAAGAATATAAAAAATATTATTTATTTTCATTAATTAATATTTTGAATTATGTTTACATCTATTTTAAAAAAATATTTTATTTTTATATTACTATTTATTAGTAGTAGTTCGTCTATAGGAAAACAATATTATAGTGATATAAATAAATATACTAAAATTATAAATACTATTTGTAAATATAAAAAAAATGTTAATGAAAAATTAATAATTAATAATTTTAACTTAAATAAGTTACGTAAGTTATTGTTTACTATTAATATATTTATAAAAAAATACTCTAAAACATGTATAAATATTGATAAATTAATGTATTTAAAAGGATTAATATATATTAGATTATATCATGGTAAGTTATTTGATTTAAATAAATATAATTATCAAAATATAATATATGCATTTAAAATATTTAATAATTTAAAAAAAAATAGTTTACAATTTAAAAATAACAAATTATTAGATTACTATTTAATGTATACCAAAAAAATAATATTAAAAAAAAAAATCAGTATTATTAAATACTATTTACATCATCATAATTATATAGCTGTAATTAATAGATCTAATCAAATTATTAATTATATTAATAATAAAAAAATGCTAAAGACAATAAAATTAATAATTGAATATTCGTACCTACATCTTAATATAAAAACTTATTAAATTAATTAATTGTTTTGAAAGATAAATTTTTGTATATTTCAAATAATATTTTACAAGTAGTATTCCAATTAATACATGGATCAGTAATAGAAACTCCATATTTTAGGTACTTTGGTAAAGTTAATTTTTGATTACCAGAATTTATATTACTTTCTAACATAATACCAATAATATCACGATTATTATTATTAATTTGTGTTATTACAGATCTAGCTACTTTTAATTGATTTAAATAATTATTGCTTGCATTACCATGACTACAATCTACTAATAATTTAGTTGGTAAACCAAAATTAATCATTTGTTGTTTACAAAAATGTATACTGTTATCATAATAATTAGGTATTTTACCTCCACGTAGAACAATATGACTATTGTAATTACCATTAGTGTTAATTACAGTAATTTTTCCATGTTGATTTATATTAATAAAACTATGTTTTAATCTAGATGCTTTTATGGCATTTATGGCTTTTATTATATCACCATCAGTATTATTTTTAAAACCTACTGGTATTGACATACCAGACACTATTTCTCGATGAATTTGAGATTCAACAGTTCTAGCTCCAATTGCTCCCCAACTAATTAAATCATTAATATATTGATAATTATTTATAGATAAAATTTCTGTAGCTATTGGTAGCTTTAATTTTAATAAAGTTAATAATAAATTACGTGCTATAAATAATCCAGATTCAATATCGAATGATTGATTAATATATGGATCATTAATTAGTCCCTTCCAACCATTAATAGTGCGAGATTTTTCTAAATATACTCTCATTATAATATATAATTTATTATTTAATTTTTTTGATAATAGTCTCAATCTTATACCATAATCAATAGCAGAACTTATTTCATGAATTGAACAAGGACCACATATAACTAATAATCTTGAATCTTTACCACTAATAATATTTTTAATAATTTTTCTGGATTTTAAGACAAAATCTTTAATAACTTTACTTATTGGAAGAATATTCTTAAGTTCACTTGGAGTAATCATAAAATATTTATATGATATATAAACTAAAATAAAATTCTACAAATAAAACTAATTTTTAATATTTTTTTTTACTCTTTCTTTTATACGTGTAGCTTTACCAAATAATTTACGTAAATAATATAATTTTGATCTACGTACAAATCCACAACGTTTAACAATTATATTATAAATAATGGGAGAATGTAATAAAAATACTCGTTCTACATTTTCATTATTAGAATATTTACGAACAGTGAATGATGAATTTAATCTATGATTACGAATACTGATAACTATCCCTTCAAAAGATTGTATTCTTCTTTTATCTCCTTCTAATATCCATATCTTAACTTGCACCGTATCACCAGTCCTAAAGTTAGGAATATTCTTTTTAAAATATTTTTCCTCTACTAATTTTATAATATCAATTTTATTCATAAATAATAATATCACCAAAATAATTAAATTTATTTATAATACGTTAAATTATTTTCTTTTTTGAATTCCAATAATAACTTTTTTTGTTCATCAGATAAAGTAATTTTACTTAATAAATCTGGTCTTCTTAAAAAAGTCCGACCAAGAGATTGTTTTAATTTCCACTTATTTATTTCATTATGATTACCAGATAATAACACAGATGGTACTGACATATTTTCTATTATCTTTGGTCTAGTATATTGAGGATAACTTAATAGTCCATTATAAAAAGAGTTATCTATTAAAGATTCATACTTAATAATATTAGGTAATATTCTACACACTGCATCTATTAATATCATAGCTGCTAGTTCTCCATTACTAATAATATAATCACCAATAGATAATTCTTCATCAACTACTTTAATAAGTAATCTTTCATCTATGCCTTTATAACGTCCACATAATATTATTATATGTTTAGTATTAGATATTCTATTTATATTATATTGATTTAATTTTTTTCCTTGAGGAGACAAATAAATGACCTTTGTTTTAATATCAATATTTTTTTTAGCATAAGAAATAGCACGATAAACAGGATCAAACTTAATTACCATACTTGAACCACCACCATATGGTCTATCATCTATTGAATGATAATTATTTTTAGTAAAATCACGAATATTAATACAATTTATTGATAAAACTTTTTTTTCTATAGCCCTTCTTATTATACCATACTTAATAAATGAATCAAATATCTCTGGTAATAAACTAATTATACTAATTAACATAAACAATAATACTAATATTTAGGATTCCAAATAACAATTATAATTTTATTTTTTATATCTATTTTTTTTATAACCCTATTATATAAATAGGGAATAAATCTTTCATAAATATTGAAATAGTCATCAATATTTTTTTTAACAATTAAAACATCATTAGCTTTAGTTTCTATAATATTAGAAACTACCCCCAAAAAATAATTTTCTATATTTATTACTTTTAAACCAATAATATCTACCCAATAATACTCATTATTGTTTAATATTGGTAATTGTTTTTTATCAATAAAAATATAATAATTAGTTAATAATTTAGCTTTTTCTTTGCTATTAATATTATTAACTTTTGATATTATAAAATTTTTATTAAACTTCCAAGAATTAATATCTAATTTTTTCCAACTATTATTAGTATCAATATTTTTAATAAAAAATGGCTGATAAGAAAAAATATCCATTTTTCTTTTTGTAAAAGAATATATTCTTAACCATCCAAATATTCCATAAGTTGATCCTATTTGACCAACTATTATTGGATTACTTAATTTGTATATCATTAAAAATTAACTATTATAGTAATTACTTAATATATATGAAACTCTTTTTGATATAGAAGCACCACAAGACTTCCAATATTTTAAACGATTAATATTTATATATACTGAATTATCTTTATTTATTATTGGATTAAAAAATCCAATGCGTTCAATAAAACGACCATCACGAGGGCTCCTAGTATCAGTAACAACAACATGATAGAATGGTTTTTTTCTTACTCCACAACGGGATAATCTAATTTTTACCATAATTATAATTTCACCAAAATATTTTATTTATAATAATTTATCTTTTATAAAATTTTTTTGTAACTAATTTATTCATATTATTTAATATTTTTAAAAAATTATTATTTTTTACTTTTTTCATTGTCTTCTGAACTAAAAAAAATTGTTTTAGCAATATATTAATATCTTGAATACTAACACCAGAACCTTTGGATATACGTTTTTTATGCGAACTTTTTATTATAGACGGATTATTTCTTTCTAGATTAGTCATCGAATTTATAATAGCTTCAGTTTTAATTAGAAATTTAGTATCAATATTATTAATACCATGTTTAATATTATCAAATAAATTATTAATACCTGGTATCTTGTTTAGGATACCATTTATACCACTAATTCTATTAATTTTCTTTAATTGTTTTAAAAAATCAGATAAATTAAAGTTATTATTAATTTTATTATTATTACTGTTTAAATGACTATGACTAATATTACTTAAAGATAAAGTATCTACTGTACCTAATATTCTATTTATTATCTTATTTGGATTAAATAACTCTATTTCATTAATTTTTTCTCCAGTACCAATAAATTTTATTGAACTATTTATTATATGTTTTAATGATAATATAGTACCACCTTTAGCATCACTATCCATTTTAGTTATCATTATACTATTAACCAACAAATGATTACTAATGTTTTTAGCTAAATTAGTGATATCTTGACCTATAGTAACATCTACAACTAACATAATTTCATTTAATTCTAATGAATTATGTACCATTTTTATATTTTCTATATAATTATGGTTGTAAATCTTACCAGCAGTATCAATTAACAATATATCATAATTATTTAGTTTATAATGATTTAATGCTTGTTTAACAATATCTATTGTGTCAGAATAATTATCTAGTAGTAGATAATCTACTTTAGCTAATTTAGATAACAACTCTAATTGATTAAATGCTGCAGGTCTGTAAATATCAATAGAAGTAACCAAAACTTTTTTTCCTATATTTTGCATCAATTTAGCTATTTTAATAGTACTAGTAGTTTTTCCTGAACCAGGAGCTCCAATTAATAATATAGATTTTGATTTACTAACTAAAGATACTTTAGTATTATTTTTTATGGTGTTAACTAATTCTTGATGTATAACATGAATAAATTGTTCTCCATTAGTAAAACTAATATTACTATTTTGTTTAATTTTATTTTTTATTCTACTAATAATATCATCTACTACTAACAATGATACATCTGATTCTAAAAGAGTAACTCTTATTTTTTCTATAGAATCGTCAATATTGTATTTAGATAGTAAACTTTTATTACTAATATTATTAATTATCTTGCTTAATTTATTTGATAAATTACTAAACATTTAATTATTTTAATTATTTAAATTATCTCATAAAACACTATACTAAATGTATATTAATGTAATGTAAATAATTACTAAATAACTCCTAATAAAATAACTTTGTCTTAAAATTAATATTATTACTAAAACATATTGTTTTTTATTCACACAAAATACATTTTTTTATAAAACCTCCACCTAAACAATATTCTGATAAGTAAAACACTATTGATTGTCCTGGAGTTACTGCTAATACTAATTCATAAAGATATACTAAAAGATTATTTTTTTTATTCGGTATTACTAAACATCTTATATCTCTATGTTGATAACGTACTTTTGCAGTACACTGCAATGGTTTTTTTAATTTTTTTTGATTAATCCAATTTACTTGATTAACAATTACTATATTTGACATCAATTTTTTATCTTTATGATTTTGAGTAACTACTAATACATTATTTATAATATCTTTATCAACAACGTACCATGGCTTATTAAGCATGCCAGAGATACCACCCAAACCTATACCTTTACGTTGACCAATAGTATAATATATTAATCCATTATGATTACCTAAAATATCACCATTAACAGATTTAATTTTTCCTGGTTTAGATTTTAAATATCTACTAATAAAGCTATTAAATTTTTTTTTACCTATAAAACATATACCAGTAGAATCTTTTTTATTTGCATTAGATAAATTAATTCTATTAGCAATGCTTCTTACTTGAAATTTTGTTAAATGTCCAATAGGAAATAAAACTTTTTCTAATATATTACTATTTATGGTATACAAAAAATAACTTTGATCTTTATTTTTATCAATACCTCTTAATAAAGAATAATTATTATTAATAATAATTGAACGAACGTAATGACCAGTTGCAATGTAATCAGCTTTTAGTTTTTTTAGAGCAAAATTAAGAAATACTTTAAATTTTATTTCTTTATTACATAGTATATCAGGATTTGGTGTGTAACCTAATTTATAATAAATTAAACATAATCTAAATACATTTTCCCAATATTCATAAGAAAAATTAGCAATATTTAGTTTGATATTTAATTTTTTACATACTAATTCTGTATCATATAAATCTTGAGCAGAAGAACACTGATATATAGTATCATCATCTTCCCAATTCTTCATAAATAGACCTTCTACATAATATCCTTTTTGTTGTAACAACCAAGCAGAAACAGAAGAATCAACACCACCAGATAATCCTATAATAACTTTTTTCTTTCTCATAACAATATTAAAATTTGTAAAATAAAATAGGTGATGGCGGAATTGAACCGTCGACCTCCTCCTTGTAAGAGAGGTGCTCTACCAACTGAGCTAATCACCTTTAATATTAAGACTAATAATATATTTAACTATTATTTTAGTCAATGATCAATAATAAATAAATTATTATTGAACTATTATGAATTATAATATATTATATTATATATTTGTGTTAAACATATCAAACTAGTATTAATGAACATTATAACAAGATTTTCTCCTAGTCCTACTGGATATTTACATATTGGAAGTATTCGTACTGCTTTGTATTCATGGTTATTTGCTCGTAGTAAAAATGGTAAATTTATTCTACGTATAGAAGACACTGATATAGTTAGATCAAGTAAACAGTACTATAAACAACATATAATAGATAGTATGACTTGGTTAGGTATAAATTGGGATTATGGTCCTTATTATCAGACTAATAGACTAAATAGATATTATTCTATTATTGATTATATGTTAAAAAGTAATATTGCTTATAAATGCTTTTGTACAGAAAATAGATTAAAAGTATTAAGGCAATCACAATTAATTAATAAAGTTAAACCTAAATATGACGGACATTGTAGGAATATAAAACATATTAGTAATAGTAGTATTAATTATGTAATAAGATTTCGTAATCCTGATAATGGTTATGTTGTTTTTAATGATTTAATAAGAGGAGATATATCATTTAGTAATAATGAAATAGATGATTTAATAATATTACGTGCAAATAGTATGCCAACATATAATTTTTGTTCGGTAATTGATGACTATGATATGGGAGTTACTCATGTTATAAGAGGAGAAGAACATATTAATAATACTCCTCGTCAAATAAATATATTAAAGTTACTAGGTATGAATTTACCAAATTATGCTCATTTACCTATACTATTAGATATTAATGGTAAAAAATTATCTAAACGTAATAAATCTAACAATATTATGTATTACCATAATAATGGTATTTTAAAAGAAGCTTTACTCAATTATATAATAAAATTAGGTTGGTCGCATGAAAATAAAGAAATTTTTAATTTAAAAGAAGTAATAAATTTATTTAATTTAAACAAAATTAGTAAGTCTCCTATTAAATTTGATGTAAATAAGTTATTATGGTATAATAAATATTATATGAATAACTTATCAATTGATTATGTAATAAGTAATTTTATAGACTATATCAAATTTTTAAATTTAAATTTTGATAGAAATATAAAAATAAAAGATTTATTAAAATTAACTATATTAAGATGTAATACAATGAAAGAAATTATTGATAATTATCACTATTTATATAGTAATAAAGTTAATTTAAATCCGAATTATTTAAATAATCTTGATATTAAAGACAAATTAATTTTTATAAATGTATTTAAAGATTTTTTGCTAAATCTAAAAGAGTCTAATGATTGGAGTGTACATAAAATAAGAAATATTTTAGATCAAGTATTTTTAAATAAAGAGAATAAAAAGATTTTTTATCAATTATTACGTTTTGCAATTACTAATAGTTATGTTTCACCACCACTAAGTCAAATAATTTATATTATCGGTAAATTTAATATTATTAATAGAATAGAAAATGTTATTAAGTTAATTAAAAAATAAATTAGTTTATTTAGTTTATTTAATTACTATTCCGGAAATAGCAGCTGATAATACACTAACTAAAGTAGAACTATATACAAGATTAAAACCATACTTAGCAATTATATCTCCCTGATTTTTATCTAAACTCTTAATAGATCCAGATATTACGCCAATAGAAGAAAAATTAGCAAATGATACTAAAAATACTGATAAAATCCCTATAGATCTAGATGATAGATTACTAGACATTCTTTTTAGATCCATCATAGCAACAAATTCATTTGATACTAATTTAGTTGCCATAATGCTACCAGCATTTAATGTATCTTTTTCTGGGATACCTATAATCCAAGCAAATGGTGAAAAAATATAACCTAATAATTCCTGAAAGTTAATACCTATTATTAAATTACATAAATAATTTATCATAGATATTAATGATATAAAACCTATTAACATAGCTGCTATTATAACAGCTACTTTAAAACCAGTTATAATATAATCACTTAACATTTCAAAAAAACCTTTATCTCCATGTAAATTTTTAATATTAATATCATCATCATAATTCATATTATACGGATTTAATAACAATAATATAATAAAGGTACTAAATATATTTAAAACAATTGCAGTTATTACATACTTTGGGGAAAGTATTCTTATATAAGAACCAATAATAGACATAGACACTGTTGACATAGCAGTAATAGCCATATTATGCATACGATTTTCTGGTATTTTATATAAAATATTTTTATAAGCAATAAAATTTTCTGATTGACCTAACATTAAAGAACTAATGGCATTGAATGACTCTAATTTACCCATACCACTAATCTTTGATAATATTGTACCAATAGTAATTATTATTATAGGTAATACACGAACATATTGTAAAATACCAATTAACACAGAAACAAATATAATTGGACATAAAGCAGTAATGAAAAAAAATGCTAATTTACATTTGTACATACCACCAAATACAAATTCGGTACCTGAAAAAGCAAAAGTTAACAATTTATTAAAAATACTCGATAATAAACTTATTAATACTAATCCAACAGATGAATGCAACAATATATATGCTAATAAAATTTCTATTAGTAATAGTTGTAATATAAATCTTACTTTAATTTCTCTACGTTTTTTATTTAATACTGTAGTTAAAAATATTATTACAATAATAGTTAACAAAAAATGCAAAAAATTTAAAAACATAAATGTCTCGCTAATAAAATGCTTTTATTAAAAGTTAAAAAAGTAATAATTACTATTAATATAATATATTAATTAAAACAGTTGTCATATTAATTATTATAAAATTTAATAAACATTAAAAATAAAACTTGTTAAAATAATATAATAAAAATAATATTAATGTATTTTATAAAACAAATATACTTTATATTATATTTAATTAATTAAGCATTAATAATAAGTTATTGATAACTAATTTTTAAAATCATGTTATCTAGTTTGATATTTACATAATTAATAACTATATATATAATTATCTTGTCATATAATTAATTACATTATATATCAATCAATATCTATTAATAACACAGTTATTAATAAATTTTTATTATATATGTTATCAAAAATAGAGATAAAAGAGTTATATTCTATATTAGATATAATAAGATGGACTGCTAGTAAATTAAATAATTCAAATGTTTATTACGGACATGGAACTAATAATTCTTGGGATGAAGCTTTTTATTTAGTATTTAGTAGCTTAAATTTATCTATAAATACACCAAAAGAAGTATATCATGCTAGATTAACACCAAAAGAAAAAGATTATATATTTAATTTAATTGATTTACGTATTAACAAGCGTATACCAGTACCATATTTAACTAATATAGCTTGGTATTATGGATTAGAATTATTTGTTAACCGTAACGTAATTATTCCAAGATCACCAATAGGAAAATTAATTGTTGATAGATTTTCTAATATATTAAAATTTACACCTAAATATATGTTAGATATGTGTACTGGAAGTGGTTGTCTTGCTATATTAATGACTAATATATACAAAAATATTTTAGTTGATGCAATAGATATATCTTATGACGCTTTAGATATAGCTGAAATAAATATACATAATTATAATCTAGATAATAAAATTACACCAATTTGTTCAGATTTATTTCAAGTATTGTTACCTAACAGTCAGTATGACTTAATTATAGCAAATCCACCTTATATAAGTAAAAAAGAAATAAGTAATTTACCAAAAGAGTTTCATTATGAACCAGTAATTAGTTTATTATCTGGTAATAGTAGTTTACGTATAATAAAAAAAATTATATCTTGCTCAAGTAAATATTTATGTAGAAATGGGTTATTATTTTGCGAAATAGGAATAAATAAACGTAAATTAATTAAACAATATCCAAAAATATTATTTAATTGGATTAAAATATACGATAGTAATATTTTTTATTTAACAAAAAAACAACTGTTGTATTATAAAGACTATTTTAAAACTATTTAAATTTAATAAAATAAATAAAATAATTTTATGTATGGCTGGAAATAGTATTGGTCAATTATTTCGTGTTACTACCTTTGGTGAGTCACATGGTATTTGTGTAGGAGCTATAGTTGACGGGGTTCCTTCTGGAATTGATTTATGTGAAAAGGATTTACAACATGATATAAATCGTAGAAGACCAGGAACATCTAATTTTGTTACTCCAAGAAAAGAATTAGATCATATAAAAATTCTATCTGGGGTTTTTAAAGGGAAAACTACTGGAGCTAGTATAGGACTATTAGTAATGAATAATGGATATAACTCTGATGATTATAGATATATAAAAAATATTTATAGACCAGGACATGCTGATTTTACTTATCATAAAAAATATAAATATTATGATTATAGAGGTGGTGGTAGAGCTTCAGCTAGAGAAACAGTTGTTAGAGTTGCTGCTGGAGCTATAGCCAAAAAATTTTTATTAAATTATCATAATATTATAATAAATGGATACTTAACTCAAATTGGTAATATGAAATTTAACGCGCCAAATATTTTACATATAAAAAATAATAAATTTTATTGCTTAAATAAAAATAAAGTATATAAACTTAATAAATTTTTAAATACATTAAAAAAATCAGGAAATTCAGTAGGTGCAAAAATTCAAATTATAGCAAAAAATATACCAATTGGATTAGGAGAACCAGTATTTGATAAATTAAATGCAGATATTGCTCATGCATTAATGAGTATTGGTGCAGTTAAAGGAATAGAAATTGGTGATGGTTTTAAATTTGCTAATATGTTAGGTAGTAATAGTAGGGATGAAATAAAACCTAGCGGTTTTGCTAGTAATCATTCAGGAGGTATTTTAGGAGGAATTAGTAATGGACAACCTATTATTATTAATTTAGTAATTAAACCAACTTCTAGTATAAAAATACCAATAAAAACTATAAATTATAGTAATATTAGTGTTAATTTATCTAATAATGGAAGACACGATCCATGTATTGGTATTAGAGCAATTCCAGTAGCTGAAGCTATGTTAGCAATTGTATTAATGGATCATGTATTACGTCAACAAATACAATGTATAAATAAATAATATAAAATAATTATTGTTAATATTTAATTATAGTATTTTAATTATTAATTATATAAAACTATTATTTAATATAATAAATTACTTACATATTAAAATTAGTTTATTAATTAATTATTATAATATAGGGGTGATTAATGAAACGTTCGGTGATTACCGGATTAGGTATTATATCAAGTATTGGTAATAATAAAGTAGAAGTGATAAAATCATTAAAAAATGGCAAATCGGGTATAACTTTTTCTCAGGAATTAAAAGATTCTGGTATGCGTAGTCATATTTGGGGAGATGTTAAATTAAATACTAAAGATATTATTAATAGAAAAATATCTCGTTTTATGAGCGACGCTTCTATTTATGCTTATTTATCCATGGAACAAGCCATTATAGATGCTAATTTAACAAAAAATATGATATCTAACAATCGAACTGGATTAATTGTTGGTTCTGGAGGAGGTTCTCCTAGAAATCAAGTTATAGGTTCCATTAATATGAAATCTAAAGGGTTACGGGGAGTTAGTCCGTATTTAGTAACAAAAGCTATGTCTTCAGGAATATCTGCTTGTTTATCAACATTTTTTGGGATAAGAGGTGTTAGTTATTCTATTAGTTCAGCTTGTGCCACCTCGGCACATTGTATTGGTCATGCTATGGAAATTATTAAATATGGTAAACAAGATATAATTTTTGCTGGAGGTGGAGAAGAATTATGTTGGGAAATGGCTTGTGAGTTCGATGCTATGGGAGCTTTATCTACTAAATATAATACAGTACCAGAAAAAGCATCTAGAGTATATGATATTAATAGGGATGGTTTTGTAATAGCTGGGGGAGGTGGTATTATAGTAGTAGAAGAATTAGAACATGCCATAGCACGTAATGCTCATATATACGCTGAAATTATTGGTTATGGAGCTACATCTGATGGTATTAGTATGGTTGTACCATCTGGAGATGGCGCTGTACGTTGTATGAAAATGGCATTAAAAAATATTAATACTCCAATAGATTATATTAATGTTCATGGTACATCAACAATATTAGGTGATATAAAAGAATTAGAAGCTATAAAAAAAACATTTGGAAATAAACATCCAGCTTTTTCATCAACCAAATCTATGACTGGTCATGCATTAGGAGCAGCTGGAGTACATGAAGTAATATTTACACTATTAATGTTAGAAAATAATTTTATTGCCCCTAGTATTAATATAGAAATATTAGATCCAAAAGCAAAAAATATGAATTTAATAACAAAAACAACTAATTGTTTGTTAAAAACAGTTATGAGTAATAGTTTCGGATTTGGTGGTACTAATGCTTCATTAATAATGCAAAAAATATAATTATGAAAATTGTAATAGACGAAGAAATACCATACGGTAAATTATTATTTAATTTAATCGGTCAGGTAAATTTAGTAAGTAGTACTCAAATATCATCAAAAATATTACGTAATGTAGATATTTTAATAATTAGATCTGTTACACAAATTAATCAAAAATTATTAGAAAATAGTACATTAAAATTTATAGGATCAGTAACTTCAGGAACTGACCATATAAATTTTTCAATTCTAAAAGATATGAAAATTAAATTGTCTATTGCTAATGGTTGTAATGCTAATGCAGTAGCTGAATATGTTCTTTCTGCAATATTATATGTTGCAAAAATAAACAATTTTTTTTTAAATGATAAGATAATTGGTATAGTTGGTTTAGGTAATATTGGTAGTTGTTTATATCACAAATTAAATGCATACAACATAGAAACAATATTATGTGATCCATTATTAGAA
>JAOBJS010000010.1 GCA_025728375.1 Candidatus Lightella neohaematopini | reverse complement strand
TGATATTCCTTCCATCATACATCCATCACCAACTAAAACATATGTGTAGTGATCTATAATATTGTAATTTGGCTTATTAAATTTCGCAGATAATATCTTTTCAGCAATAGCTAAACCAACTGCATTTGCAAATCCTTGTCCTAATGGTCCTGTAGTTACTTCAATTCCTATACCGTATTCTGGATGACCAGGTGTATTAGAATATAACTGGCGAAAATTTTTTAAGTCATTTAATGAAATATCATAACCAGTTAAATGTAATATTGCATATAGTAACATTGAACTATGACCATTAGATAAAACAAATCTATCTCTATTGAACCAAAATGGATTTAACGGATTATGATTTATATAATCTCTCCAAAGTACCTCAGCTATATCAGCCATACCTAAAGGAGCTCCAGGATGGCCAGAATTAGCATTTTGTATAGCATCAATACTTAATATACGAATAGCATTTGCTAAAATTCTTCTACTTATCATAAGTAATGTGAATATTTTAATTAATATTATTTAATTAAATTATTAAAATTAAAAATTGTATTACCATGTTAACTAATATAATTTAGATGCTAAAAAATATTCTATATTAATTTGATCTGAAATAAATTTATTTATTCCTTCATATAATTTATTCATAACAATTAAATTTTTACTACATTTAGTTTTAAATTCACTTTCTGATATATATGGTAATTTATTTTTATTATTATAACTACATTTATCAATTACGGAATTTTTTATAAAGCTAATATTTTCTAATTTAGATAATATATTTGGAGGAACCGTTAAATAATCACATTCAATTAATGACACAACTTGATCGATATTACGTATGCTAGCTCCCATTATTGCTGTTTTATAATTATAGTATTTATAAAATTTATTTATCTTTTTTACTAAATTTACACCATAATCATAATTATTATTATAATTATTATTTTTATTATTGATATACCAATCATTAATTCTACTAATAAAAGGAGATACTAAATATACTCCAGCTTCAGCGCAAGCTCTAGCTTGAACAAGGGATAATATTAATGTTAAATTACAATTAATACCATTTTTTTGAAGTTCTTCAGCTGCTTTTATTCCTTCCCAAGTAGAAACTATTTTTATTAAAATACGTGATTTGTCAATATCATATTCTTTACACATGTTTATTAATTCTTGTGCTTTTTTTATACATAAATCAATATTAAAAGAAAATCTAGCATCTATTTCTACAGAAATAGTACCAGATATAGTACTCAAAATTTTATTAATTAAGTTAACTAAAAATTTATTTATAGCATAGTTTATTCTTCTTGTTAAGAAAATGCTTTTTTTTCTTGCGTATAATATTGCATTATCTAAAAGATTTTTATAACCATAAGAATTAATAATCTTAGAAATTATTGATGGATTTGTAGTTACATGATCAATCATATAATATTTAATATAATCAATATTACCAGTATCTATAGATAGATTAATACTTTTTTTTAAAAATTTTAATTGCTTCAAAATTTATTGCCTACAATTATTATTTAATTAAATATTTTAATATATAATTTTATATAATTAATTATATATTATCAATTATTTCATAATTAATATAAAATTAATTTCTAATTTTCAATAAATTAAATATATTAACTTATTAAATTAATTTATAATCAGATGAATTATATATTGTAAATATTATGATATTAAAGATATTAATATGGGTAAAATTAAAAGAAGAATTAATGGTATACGTAAATTAATTAATTATTGGAATTATTTATATTATGTAAAAAATAAACCAATTGTTTCAGACTATGAATATGATCAAGCTATAAAGGAATTAATTTTATTAGAAAATCGTAGACCAGATCTAATTATACCAGAATCACCAACTCAAAAAATAAATGTAAATATTAAAAATTTTCACAATAGTATTAACCATATTTCACCAATGTTATCATTTAATAGTATATATAAATATAATGATTTAATAAATTTTGATAATAAAATACGTAATATGTTTAAAATTAATCGTATTGTATATTGTTGTGAACCAAAAATTGATGGAGTAGCTGTAAGTATTTTATATAAAAATGGTAAATTAAAGTATGCAGTTACAAGAGGTAATGGTTATATTGGAGAAAATGTAACTAATAACATACTTAATATAAGTAGTATCCCATCTTCAATAGAAAATAGTCTTACTAATATTCCCTTATTATTAGAAATTAGGGGTGAAGTATTTTTGATTAGAAATAATAAATCTAATTTATTTAATGAACGTAATAGTGTAGCCGGAGCATTAAGAAAATCTAATTTAAATATTTCTGATAAAAAATTATTAGGTTTTTATTGTTATAGCGCTAATATTGTCAGTAAAGAATTATTTTTTGATTGTCATTACAATTTACTACAACATTTAAAATTATATAAGATACCAATTAATAAATATATTAGTTGTTTTACTAATACTAAAGATATAATAGAATTTTATAATGATATGTATAAAAAAAAACCACTACTTAATTTTAATACTGATGGTATAGTAATTAAAATAAATTCTTTTGCAATGCAAAAGAAATTAGGTGTAACTAATAAAGTTCATAAGTGGGCAATAGCATATAAATTTCCTTCACATGAAAAAATTACTACTGTAAAAAATATCGTATACCAAGTTGGTAGAACTGGAGTTATTACTCCAGTAGCTAAATTAAATACAATTAATATTGCTGGCGCTAATATAACTAGTGTTAGTTTACATAATTTCAATGAAATAAAAAAATTAAATGTTATGATAAATGATACTGTAATTGTTAGCAGAATAGGTGATGTAATACCTAAAATTACTAAAGTGTTATTATATAAAAGAAATAGTAATGCTATAAAAATAGATATACCAAATAAATGTCCTATATGTAGCTCTATTACTAAATATAATTTTAATAAAACAAAGTTAATTTGTACTGGCAAATTAAATTGTAGTGCTCAATTTACTGAACTAGTTAAACATTTTGTATCAAAAGATGCTATTAATATTCCTGGTTTGGGGAATAAACTAATATCTAAATTAATAAATAATAATATTATATCAAATTTAGTAGATATATTTTATTTACAAGAAATTGATTTAATTAAAATTAATGGTATAAATCATAAATTAGCAAAAAAAATTATTTATGAAATAAAACAATCTAAAAAAAATATTAACTTATCTAATTTTATATATTCATTAGGAATAAATGGGGTGGGAGTTGTTACATCAATTTTATTATCAAAATTCTATAAAAATATTAATTCGTTAATTATTAGTGATATTAAAATATTAATGCAAATTAAAGGAATTGGTTTTAAAATAGCAAAAAATATATATGATTTTTTTCAAGATAAAAATAATCTAATTATAGTAAAAACCTTAATAAGTAAAAAAGTTGGATTAAAAATATTTTAGATAATTAATTATATTTAAAATTATAAATTTTATAATATTTATTTTTAATTTTTATATGAAAAATAAAAAATTAATTGGTTTTCATATTACAACAAAGTATGGACTATCTAATATAGTTTTAATTGCTAATAAGTTAAAAATTAAAGCATTTTCGTTATTTTTAACAAACACTAATTTAATAAATAAATTTCTAAGTATAGAAGAAATTATTAATTTTCGTAATAATTGTAAAAAATATAATTATTCATCTGATCAAATTTTAGTTCATAGTAATTATTTAATTAATTTAGGTCATCCAACAACTAATGGTATTAATAGATCAAGATACTTATTTTTTAATGAATTATATAAATGTAAACAATTAGGATTAAAATTAATTAATTTTCACTTAGGTAATCATTTATATAAAATTGATATTACTAATTGTTTAATAAGAGTAGCAGAATCAATTAATTTAGCATTAAATAAATTTAGTGATATTATATTAATTATGGAAAATTCGGCTGGACAAGGAAGTAGTGTAGGATTTAACTTTGAACATTTATCTAATGTTATTAATATGATTAATGACAAAAATAGAATTGGTGTGTGTTTAGATACTTGTCATGCTTTTGCAGCTGGTTATGATATAAGTAATAATTATTATGAAGTATTCGATAAATTTAATAATATTATTGGATTAAAATATTTAAAAGCTATTCATTTAAATGACTCAAAAAATAAATGTAATAGTAGAATTGACCGACACACATCTTTAGGACAAGGTATGATAGGTAGTAAAATGTTTAAATGGATTATGTTAAATAATGAATTAAATAAAATTCCTATAATTATAGAAACTCCACCAAAAAATTGGATAAATGAAATATATTGGCTAGAAAATTTAATTAAAAATTACTAGACCATACTATCTCTCCTGTTTTAGTATTAAAAATTTGTATTTCTATATTAGGAAAAATATCATAACTATTAATAGTGGTGTACATTATATACTTACTATGTAAGTAATTACTTAACCATATCGATTTATTTATTGATACTGGTATAGAATTAATTTCACTACCCAATTTACTATAAGCTAATTTTAATTGTTGAATGCTAACTATTTGTTTTTTATCTAAAAAGTTACTTAGTGCCTTTATTAATTCTTCAGTAATACTTTCTATATTTAGATAATCATTAGTATTATTAATAATACTATCAACTAGTATTAATTCATTATTTTTAATAATATTTATTTTCGATGATTGTTTAAATATTGTTAAAAAGTAATTATACCAGTTATTAATTTTAGTATCAGTTAGATAATTAATATTAGGTTTATGATAGAATTTATTTAACTTATTAATATTTAAATTTTTTACTTTGCTAAATGAACAACTATTTAATATAGATAATACTATAGCCACTAATATAGTGCTAGTTAATAATCTAATTTTCACTATATGTTACCTAAAGGTTTACCACCCAACAAATGCATGTGTAAATGATTAATTTCTTGTCCTCCATGAGAATTACAATTTATAATTAATCTATAACCACTTTTATCTATACGATATTTTTTAGCCATTTTAGTAGCAACAATTAATAATTTACCTAATAAAATGGTATCACCATCGTTAATATCATTTAATGAGGTAATTAATTTATTAGTTACAATTAATATATGTACTGGAGCTTTTTTATTAATATCATGAAAAGCGGTAACAAAATCATCTTGATATAAAATTTTGGTATTAGTTTTTTTATTTATAATATTCATAAAAATATAATGTTTATTCATTACAATACTCTATATATTAATTTTGAATAATTGTAAAAAATTATTTAATAATATATCAGATAATTTTTTTAATGAGATATTTTTTATTATTGAAACACATTCAATAATATTTTTTAAATAAGCTGGTTGATTGTAAGTACCTCTATACGGTTCAGGGGTTAAATATGGTGAGTCTGTCTCTAATAATAATTTATTTAACGGTATATATTTTAATGTTTCTCTAATTGTCTTAGCATTTTTAAATGTTAAAATTCCGGAAAATGATATATAAAAACCAATATCCAATGCTAAACTAGCACATTTAACGTCTTCATTAAAACAATGAAACACGCCAGATAACCTATTATAGGTTTTCAGTATATTTATGGTATCTTGAAACGAATTTCTAGTATGTATAATAATTGGTTTATTTAATTTTTTTGCTATTAGTATATGATCAATAAACACTTTTTTTTGTATATTTTTTTTTATTAAATTTTTTTCATAAAAAAAATCTAATCCTGTTTCTCCAATTGCAACAACATCATTATTTAGTGACAAATCTAGTAATCTATGATAATTATAATTATTATCAATAAATAAAGGATGTACACCACAAGAAATTAGTATGTTATTGTAGCTTTTATTGATACTAACTAACTCATGAAAATGATTTAGTTTAGTACATACTGTCAATAATAATTTGACATTATTTGACTCAGCATTAAATATTAAATTTTTTAAATTATAATTTGTAATTCCATCATAATGGAACTTATCAATATGACAATGAGAATCAATTAAAAACATAATTTAAGATTACCAATTAACTAAAAGGTGCAATATTAATAATTCACGATTTATATTATTTTTATAATTTAAATAATACCAACATTTAATTAAGTTATGCCAGAATTTATATATTTTACAGATATCATTCTTATTTATATGCAAAAAACTTTTTATTCTGATAACAGAATCAAGATTTATTAAAAATAATTCACTAGTATTTTTTATTAACTTAATAATATCACTAATAAATGTAATTAACAAATATATTATTTCATTATCATTAGTACTTAAAATAGGTAACAATAATAACATATTTTTTTTTAATAAAGCATTACTTAATTGACTAAGTAATATACATCTACTATGCCATAATTTAGATTTTAGTAATAATATTGCATTAATAGGACTACCATTACAAATTCGTAAAGAAGTACGAATAATGATTTCTTTATTATGAATAATAGTTTGTAGCCACTTAATACTATAATTTTCATTAGGAATTTGCATATTCCAACAAACACATCTACTTCTTATTGTCATAGGTACAATTGAAATATTATTACATGATAAAATAAAATATGTCATTGATGGTGGATATTCTATAATTTTTAGTAATGTACTAATTATTTGATATGTTAATTTTTCAATATTAGTAATATATATAATCTTTACTTGTTTAAGACTAAGTTTATTAATATTATTAATAATATCTCTAATCTTTTGTATATTTAAGGTTAAATAATGTAATTTATAGTAATATGGATAATTATTATTGGACATTAATATGCAATTATTACATGTATTACAAAATTTATAATAATTACTATTTTGACATATTAATCTACGACTAACTGCATAACAAAGTAAATTATTACTATTATCATTAATTGAATTATATACAATAATTGTACTACATTTATTTTTATTATAAAAATTAATAATTTTTTTATATTGGTTGTTTAACCAAGGATACCATGTAAGATTATTTACATTATTTTCATAAGCCATTTTGATATATAATAATTAATTTCCTGATTTACTGTAGATAAAGATTGATTAGCATTGATACAAATAATATTTTTATTAAATTTAACTAATTTTTTATAATAATTGTATACACGATAAAAAAAATTTAATGACTCATTTTCTATACGATCTAATCTAGTGTTGTTATGCCTTATTCTATTTAGGCCAGTTTTAGGTAATACATCTAGAAATATAGTTAAATCTGGATAAACTCCATGTAATATTATATTATCTAGAAATTTTAATATTTGATCATTAATACATCTACCCCCACTTTGATATGCATAAGAAGAAAGATAATATCTATCACTAATAATCCAATAATTTTTTTTCAATTTAGGTTTAATAAATTTCTCGATCAACTGAACTCTAGCAGCATATAACATAAATAACTCTGCATAATTAGTAGGTTCATCAATATTATAATTAAACTTACCAGTAATAAGCAATCTTAGTATTTCGGATAATGGTGTCCCACCAGGATCACGAACAATATTAACATTTACTATACCATAATAACGTAATATTTTTAATATTTGTTTAGCAGCACTAGTTTTTCCAGCTCCATCTAACCCTTCTACTACTATAAATTTTCCATTATAAATACTCATATTAATATATTTAATAATTTATTTTTAATCTAATAATTAATCAAAATAAATATACTAAAGACATCATTAATTTTTATGTTAATGGTAATTTTTAATAAAATATTTTATAATTTATAAGTTAATATTTATATAATAATTTAAATAATGCACAATATTATAATTATTTATATATTTTAATTTTTGGTAAAGTGTTATTTTTAATATATTATGTTATTAAATAATTATATTTCATATAATTGAATCTTAACAAATAAAGTTTTTTAACATAAGTTAAAATATATAAATAAAATATTAATAATTAAAGAATTTAATTTCTATATAAAATTAATACTGTTAAAATATTTTACTAAAATTTTAAATAATGTTTTTTTACGAAAAAAATAATTAACAATATTATTTACTGATACAACTAATATTAAAGAATTAGTAATAAATACTTCTTCTGCAGTAATTATTTCTTCTAAAGAAACAGAAACTTCTTTTAAAATATAATTAAATTTTGGTAATAATGAAATTATCAACTTTCTCATAATACCAGAAACACCAGCATAAGTAAGTAATGGCGTATAAATTACATTTCCCTTACGCCAAAATATATTAGCATTACAACATTCTATAATATTTTTATTTATATCTAAAACTATTACTTCATCGACATTAACACTTTTTATATACGAAGATATTAATAACTGCTCCAATCTATTAGTATGTTTTAATCCAGCTAGTAAAGTATTATGAGATAATTTTATTGGGCTAATACCTAAAGTTATACCATTTAAATACCATGTATTATAATATTTTGGTATTTCGGTAAAAGAAAGAATATATAGTAACTTTCGATTATTAGTATTAATTACAAAATCTTTATTTATAACATTACTTATAAGTATTTTAATAATACCATTATTTTTATTATTACTAAAATTTATTATGTCCTGATAAGCAATATTTGGATCAAATGTATAAAACAATAATTTTTCTGCAGTATAAATTAATCTATTAATATGCCAGTCTAATAATAATAACTTACCATTAACTAATTTAATAGTCGTAAAAAAACCATCGCCAAATTTCAAATAACGACTATTTGGCATAGGATAACGATATTCAATACCATTAATAAAATACATTAGATGTAATTATAAAAATAAATTATGTAAAATAAATATTATCTTTATTAATTACATACTAAAGTATTTTATCAAACAATATTCTTCATGAATAGTAATAAGTTTACTCATTAGTATGTGATTGAATAAAATCTATTGCTGCCTGTACGGTAGTAATTTTTTC
Organism: Candidatus Lightella neohaematopini; assembly: GCA_025728375.1. Taxonomy (GTDB): domain Bacteria; phylum Pseudomonadota; class Gammaproteobacteria; order Enterobacterales; family Enterobacteriaceae; genus Lightella; species Lightella neohaematopini_C. Next base: position 5,672 of record JAOBJS010000010.1, on the reverse strand, counting down.
AGCTTCTTCATCAGGAATTTCTATATTAAATTCTTCTTCTAGAGCCATAACTAATTCTACAGTATCTAATGAATCAGCTCCTAAGTCATCCACAAATGATGAACTATTAATTATATCTTCTTTTTTTATACTTAATTGTTCAGCTATAATATTCTTAACACGTTCTTCAACATTATTCATAATTAACTCCTATATTTTATAAAATTTAATGTACATTAGTAATTTATAGTTTTATTATATCATATACATACCACCATTTACATTAATAGTTTCTCCAGTAATATAAGATGAATTATTAGAAGATAAAAATAAAACAACATGTGCAATATCTTCTGGAGTACCAAAACGATTTAAAGGAATTTTAGATAATATATAATTCTTTTGTTTATCACTTAAATTTTTTGTCATATCTGTCATAATAAATCCTGGTGATACTACATTAACTGTAATATTATACCTTGCTAATTCTTTAGCTAAAGATTTACTAAAGCCTATTATACCAGATTTTGTAGTTGCATAGTTTACTTGTCCAATATTACCAGTATTACCTACAACAGAACCTATATTAATTATTCTACCAAATTTATTGATTATCATACGTTTTACTATAGCTTTAGTCATATAAAATATAGATGTTAAATTAATATCAATTACTGATTGCCAAGATTTACTAGACATACGTATAAATAAACTATCATTAGTAATACCAGCATTATTTATTAACACATCTATATTACTAAATTCATTAAACAAATTACTCAAAAAATTATCAATATTATTATAACTAGATAAATCTAATATTCTACCTATTATATTAGATTTTGAATAACTATTAATAACGTTTAATCCATGCTTGTTAGTTGATGTACCAATTACTATAAAGCCATTTAATGACAATAATTTTGCTATAGCAAAACCAATGCCTCTACTAGCTCCTGTTACTAATGCTATTTTAGTATTATTATTCATGGGTAATTTATATACTAATATTTTTTGCTAATTTTATTAATGATTTAGTATTATTTATACTAACACAAAATATACTATTGTAAGTTATATTGATATTAAATTTAGTAAGTACATTAATAGGACTAATTTCTATTATTTTATTAACTTTAATCACTTTTACAATGTAATTAATTATCTTAATCCAATTTACTGGATAATATAATTGCTTAGTTAATAACTCAAATATTTTTTTATTACAATTATTTATGTTATTAGTTGTATTGTGAACAATAGGTATTGTAAAATTATTAAATTTAATTTTTTCTAAATATTTTTTAAAAATTTTTGCTACTGGTTTCATTAAAATACAATGAGATGGAACACTAATAGGTAATATTTTTGTATATTTAGCACCAAGTTTTTTGCATATTAATTCAGCACGTAATACTGCTGATTTATGTCCAGAAATCACAATTTGATTATATGAATTGTAGTTTGATATAACTACTACTTGAGTTTCTGCTGCTTGTTTACATGCATAACTAATTTGATCTTTACTTAAACCAATAACAGCTAACATAATTCCATTATTGTCAGATATAATTTTTTGCATTAATTTACCTCTAAAATATACTATTCTTAATGCTAAACTAAAATCTAAACAACCATTACATACTAAAGCAGTATACTCTCCTAAACTATGACCTGCAACTATTGTTGGTGTTATTTTACAAATATTATTCCATATTCGCCATATAGATATACAACTTGTTAATATAATTGGTTGAGTTAAATAAGTTTTATTTAATTCCTCAATTGGACCATAATTTAATAAATACCATAAATCATAATTTAATACTGTTGATGCTTCAATAAAAGTATTTTTTATTAATGGAAAAAATTCATTAAACGTATTTAACATTCCAATAGATTGAATTCCTTGTCCAGGAAAAACTAAAGCAATATTATTCATAAATTAAAACCTTAGTAATACTGATCCCCATGTAAATCCACCACCAAATGCTTTTAATAATATAAGATCATTTAATTTTATTCTACCATCTCTTATAGCTTCATCTAAAGCAAGAGGGATAGAAGCAGCAGAAGTATTACCATGTTTATTAACAGTAATAATAATTTTATCCATTTCTATATTTAATTTTTTAGAAATAGCAGTAATCATACGTAAATTAGCTTGATGTGGTATAAACCAATCAATATTATTAAGACTAATTTTATTTATATGTAATGTTTCATTAACTAAATTTACCATTTTATTAATTGCAATTTTAAATACTTCATTACCAGACATTTTTAAAGTAGGTATTATTTTGTGATCGTAATTATAATATGGTAATGATAGTAAATGTCCATATGTGCTATCTGCATGTAGATGAGCAGATATGATACCAGGAGTATTAGATTTACATAACACAGCTGCTCCAGCACCATCACCAAATAAAACTATTGCCTCTCTATCATTTATATCTATAGTTTTACTTAAAATATCAGAACCAATAACTAATGCATAATTAACTAATCCATTTCTAATATAACTATCAGCAATACTTAATCCATATATAAATCCAGTACAAGCAGCAGCTATATCAAATGATATACTATTATTTATGTTTAAATTAAATTGAATTTGACAAGCAGAGCTAGGAAAAGCATGACTAGATGATGTAGTAGCTGTAATAATCATATCAACTTGATTAAAATCAATATCAGCCATAATTAATGCCTGTTTTGCCGCACAACTACCCATACTAGATACAGTATCATTTATATCTGCTATGTGTCTTATTTTAATACCAGTTCTTGTGGTAATCCATTCATCAGAAGTATCAATTATTTTTTCTAGATCTTTATTAGATCTAATATTTTTAGGTAAATAACTACCAGTGCCAATAATTTTAGTAAACATAAATATAACTACTTATATTTTATTAATAAAACTAAATAAAAATGATTAATTACATTTAATCTTATTAATTTATTTCATAGTAAATAATTTATATTTTTTATAAATTTTACTAGATGTAACATGGTGTCTTAAATGTATTTCATTTGAATACTTATTTAGTGATAAACTTACACTAGATAATGCATGATGAGATCTTCTCATACCTCTCTTTGATCTTGTTGATCTACTTTGTTGAACAGCCATAAATCATTCCTATTTTTAAAAACAATATTTCTATAAAATTAATTAATTAACAATTATCAAGTTAATAAATTAGTTTTAATTATAAAACTACTAATAGTATGTATCATTAATATTAAATAAATAGTTATACTAAAGTATATTAGTAATAATTTTATTAAATTAAATACTATATTATAAGTAGCAAATACTAACAATAAATAGTCAAACTACTATTATATAGTATAATTCGATAAATTAATATTTTATTTTTAACTAAATTTATTTAAAAAATAATTAATATTTTTTATGTTATTGTAATAATATATTATATATAAAAAATTTATAATATTAACTATAATAATATCAACAGTTATAATATTCTAAAATTACTAAATCTAATATTTAAGTAAAACAATATATCAATTAATTATTACTAATATAATTGATATATTATTCATATAATTATTAAATATGAGTAATACTAAATGAAAAGAATGTTAATCAATGCAACACAAAAAGAAGAATTACGTATAGCATTAGTAGATGGACAACAATTATATGATTTAAATATTGAAAATTTTTGTTATGAACAAAAAAAGTCTAATATTTATAAAGGTAAAATATCTCGTATAGAACCTAGTTTAGAAGCTGTGTTTGTTGATTATGGAACAGAAAGAAATGGATTTCTTCCATTTAAAGAAATTGCTAAAGAATATTTTATAAATAATAAAAATTATCTTACTAATAAAAAAAATATAAAAGATATTTTATTTGAAGGACAAGAAGTTATTATACAAATTAATAAAGAAGAAAGAGGTAATAAAGGAGCTGTATTAACCACTTTTATTAATTTAGCTGGTAGCTATCTAGTATTAATGCCAAATAATCCTCGTCCAATTGGTATTTCTAGAAGAATAGAAGGTTATGATAGAATTGCATTAAAAAAAATACTATCAATATTGGAAATACCACTAGGTATGAGTATTATTATCAGAACAGCTGGTATTGGTAAACCAGTAGAAGCATTACAATGGGATTTATCATTAAGATTAAAACACTGGCAAATGATAAAGCAAATTGCTAGTAAAAAACAAGCACCTTTTTTAATTCATCAAGACAGTAACGTAATAGTACGTACTTTTAGAGATTATTTAAGACCTGATATAGGAGAAATATTAATCGATGATCAGGATACATTAAATATAGCAAAAAAACATATTAATACTTTAGGTAGGCCAGATTTTATAAATAAAATTAAATTATATAATGGTGATATTCCACTATTTAGTCACTATCATATTGAATCACAAATTGAATCTGCTTTTCAACGTAAAGTATTTTTACCTTCTGGAGGATCTATTGTAATTGATACAGCAGAAGCATTAACAGCAATTGATATTAATTCAGCTAAATCAACTAAAGGTTTAGATATAGAGGAAACTGCTTTTAATACTAATATAGAAGCAACATTTGAAATAGCTCGTCAATTAAGATTAAGAGATTTAGGTGGATTAATTGTTATTGATTTTATTGATATGTCTGCAATTTCTCATCAAAGAGAAGTAGAGAATTCTCTAAAAGAAGCTGTTCGTATTGATCGAGCACGTATTCAAATAGGACGAATTTCTAAGTTTGGATTATTAGAGTTGTCTAGACAACGTCTTAGCCCATCATTAAGAGAATCGAGTCATTATATTTGTCCTAGATGTAATGGCACAGGATATATTAGAGATAATGAGTCTTTATCTTTATCAATATTACGATTGATTGAAGAAGAAGCTTTAAAAGAAAATACTTATGAAGTAAGAGTAATTGCTCCTGTACCAATTGCTTCTTATTTATTAAACGAAAAAAGAGCAGAGGTTAGCGCAATTGAAAAAAGACAAGGTGGAATACGAACTATAATAGTTCCAGATGATAAAATGCAAACTCCACATTTTATAGTATTAAGATTACGTAAGGGAGAGAAATTACCTAACATAAATTATTTTTCTTCTAAATTATATACAATAAAAAATTTTCGCGATTTAGAAAGTAAAACTGAATTAAAACCTACTAATAATAAAATAGCTAATATTAAATATAACAAAATTAATAATTTTTTAAAATATAAAAATTATAATATGATTAATACATCGAATGCTTTAAAAAATAAAACATTTTTGTTAAAAGTAAAGTATTTTTGTAAAAAAATAAAATTATTAATATTTTTTTTTAATTTTGTTAAAAATATACTTATTTATATAAGTAAGTTAATTTATTTTAACAAAGATAAAAAATTAAGAAAAAAAAGTAACTTTAATTGCAATAATAAGGTACCAAATTTTAATAGTAAGACAAAAAATAATAATTTCTGTAGTAAGTATAAAAAATATAAAATAATTAAATCATGAAGAATATTTTTAAATATTTAAAAATTAAATATTTTTAACTTTAGATTAAAATTATTAGTTTAGTATAATATTAATTTACTATTTATATTCCAAATTAGAAGACTATTATGAAATATAGTATTTTATTTTTTAATAAAATTAATCCAGTTATATTTAACATTGGTTTTATATCTATTAGATGG
>JAOBJS010000009.1 GCA_025728375.1 Candidatus Lightella neohaematopini | reverse complement strand
ATATGGACGTTATAATTCTAAATGTAATAAATGCATGAATATAATAAAAGTTATACGTATGAATAATAGAAGTACATTCTTTTGTGATATTTGTCAAAAATAAAATATTAGTTTATATTAAATTTTTTATATACCGCATGAGCAATTAATTTTGGTAAAAAATATTCTATATTACCACCATAATATGCAATTTCTTTCACTATAGTTGATGATAAATTTACCCATTTTCTATCAGAAAACATAAATATGTTCTCTAATTTAGGCATAAGCTTATTATTAATTTGTGCTAATTTCATTTCATAATCATAATCAAATATTGACCTAATTCCTCTAATTATTACATTTGTTTTTTTATAACGTGCAAAATCCACTATTAATCCATTAAAACTAGTAATAGTAACATTACTAATATGTAATGTTACTTGTTTAGCTAGATAAATTCTTTCATTTAAACTAAATAATAGTTTTTTATTATAATTATTAGTAATAGCAACGATTACTTTATCAAATAATTTTGCCGCACGAGTAATAATATTTAAATGACCATTAGTCAGTGGATCAAAAGTTCCTGGATAAATAACTTTATTTAACATATTTATCTATTAAATGTACTATTTTCTTTGATGAACCGCAATACTTATTAAGTACTAAATTAGTATGACAGATACGATAATGATAATAAGCCTTATTGTATAATAAATGATTAATCTCTTTTATTAAAGAAATTAGTGAATTAACTATTATTACGCTATTATTTTTTTTTAATTTGTGATAAACATCGTGAAAATTATTAGTATATTGACCAACAATAACTGGAATAATATGCGCAATAGCTTCTAATGGATTATGACCACCATAATTTAATAAACTACCACCAATAATAGCTATATCAGAAATACCATATAGTAATAATAAATCACCTATTGTATCTACTAACAGTATTTGATATTGTTTACTTGATGTAATATGTTTACTAAATATAGTATAAGATAAATTACTTTTAGATATTAAATAAATTAATTCATTAATACGTTCTACATTACGAGGAGCTATAATAAGTAATAAATTAGGAAAATTATGTATTAATTTTTTGTATGCTTTTAATATTATAATTTCTTCTCCAGGATGAGTACTAGAAGCAATTAGTATTGGTCTATCATGTAATAACCATTTAAAACGCAATTTTACTGATTTAATTAAAACACTTTTAGATAAATATATATCAAATTTTAAGTTATTTATTACTTCTAATTTATTTGGAGTAATTCCTAATAATTTAAAACGATTACTATCTAATATGCTTTGCGCAAAAACATAATGAATATTATTTAATATATTAGACATGAAATCACTAATAATTTTATATTTTCTAAATGAAGAATTTGAAATACGAGCATTAATTAAAATAATAGGAATATTTCTTCTATTTAGTATTTTAATTAAGTTAGGCCATAATTCTGTTTCGACAATTATAAAAATTTTTGGTTTTACGTAATTAATAAATTTATTTATAAAAAATTTAATATCGTATGGCAAATAGATATTATCTACATCACTAAAATAGCTATTTGTTATTATTTTTCCAGTAAATGTTATGTTAGTAATTAATATTGATGTAGAAGGATAATAGTCTTTTAAAATATTAATTAACGGAATAATTGCTAATGTTTCTCCTACAGAAGCAGCATGTAATACTATACTATTAGGTTTTATATTTTTATAAAATCCATAACGTTCATACCATTGATGATGGTAACAATTTTTTTTTATCATTGACCAAATTATTCTAATAATTAGAATAGGTTGTAACAAATATAATATAATGTTGTATATTATATTTATTAATAATATTTTAAGTTTTATCATTGTAACAAATAATTTTTTTTAGATATAATTACTTTTAATTATTAAAATTACACTAATTTTAACTAAATTATTAGTTAATTTATTAATATTTATTTAACTTTATTATAAAATAATTTAAAAATATTTTAATTATTAATTATTATAATATTGCTATTTATTTTTTTATTAGAAATAAGTTAAGATATATACCTTATGCAAAATATTATTAATTTTTTTTATCACCATACATTTATTTGTTTAGCTTGGTTAATAATATTATTTATTTTAATATATATTCAGTATTGGTTTTATACAATTGGTATAACTAAAGAAATTAATTGTTATGAAGCAGTTATGTTAATTAATAATAATTCAATAATAGTTGACTTAAGAAGTAATGTTGAATACTGTAATGGTCATATTATAAACAGTATAAATATTAATTCTCATGATTTTAAACAAATTGCATTCGCTAATATAAATAGTAATCAGTCTGTTATTATTATATCTAATAAATTTTTTTCTAGAAACCTAGTAAATAAATTAAATAAAATTGGATTAAAAAAAATATATTTATTAAAATCTGGTATATCAGCCTGGAATGAATGTGGTTTACCTTTAATAAAAGGTAATATTTTTTAATAAAATTAATATATATTAGTATTTATGTTAAAAAAAAATAATATAGCAGTAATTGGTACTGGATCTTATGGTACTGCTTTAGCAATTGCTATTGCACGTAATAACAATATTGTGTCATTATGGAGTAATAATATTAATAAATTAAATAAATTAAGCATTTCTCGTTGTAATACATATTCATTACCAAATATAGTATTTCCGAAAACTTTAAAAATTGAATTTTCAATAGAAAATTTATTTATTAAAAATAAATATATAATTATTGCTGTACCGAGTATTTTTTTAATTAGTATTATTAATATAGTTAAACCATATATTAAAGATGATACACATATTATTTTAGGAACTAAAGGAATAAGGTATAGTTATAATGAATTACCATATAAGGTAATTCAAGAAAAATTAAAAAAAAATATACCAATTGCTGTAATTTCTGGGCCAACTCTTGCTTCAGAATTAGCTATAGGATTACCTACTGCTATCACTATAGCTAGTAGTAATTATAGTTTAATTTCATATTTAAAAAAGATACTACATAGTAATAAGATTTTTAGAGTATATTATAGTTATGATATTATTGGGGTTCAACTTGGAGGAATAGTAAAAAATATTATTGCAATAGGAGTAGGTATTTCTGATGGTGTTGGGTTAGGTAATAATATTAAATCAGTATTGATTACTAAAGGATTTAAAGAAATTACTAATTTAGGAATAAAACTAGGTGCTAAATTAAATACTTTACTTGGTATATCTGGTTTAGGCGATCTTATATTAACTTGTACTACTAATAAGTCACGTAATAGATATTTTGGTTTATTAATAGCTCAAGGTTATAATATAAGAGAAGCAAAAAATAAAGTAGGACAAATAATAGAAGGATATTATAATATTAAAACTGTTATGAATTTATCAAAAAAATATAGCGTACGTATGCCAATCATAAATGCTATTTATCGAATTTTGTATAAAAATAAAAATCCTTATCGAATAATGATGGCTCTACTTAGATATGTACCTCAAAAGGAATAGAGATTGTTATTTATTACGTTAAGTATTTTGATAAAATTTTCTGTATCTAAAGATGCTTTACCAATTAATACTCCGTCAATATCTGGTTGTTTTAAAAGATTTAACACGTTATTAAAATTTACAGAGCCACCATATTGAATGCTGATATTCTTACTTATTTTATAATTGATTTGCATTAAATAATTTCTAATAGCATTATGTATTTTTTGTATATAAGTTGAATTAATAACAATTTTATTACCAATTGCCCAAATTGGTTCATAAGCAATTATAGTATCTTGAAGAGCTAGAATACCTAGATTCTTTACGATATTATCTATTTGTTTAATGCAAATTGCTATTGTTTGATTGTTTTGATATTCTTTTTTAGTTTCTCCAATGCATAATATTGGGAAAATTCCTTCTGATTTTAGAAGAGTAAATTTCTTTAATATTGTGTTGTTATTTTCTTTATGAAAAATTTTTCTGTCAGCATGACCTATAATTGCATATTGTATGCCAATGTCTTTTAGCATTTTGGCAGAAATTTCTCCAGTAAAAGAACCATAATTATGTATATCAATATTTTGTGCACTTAATGAAATATAATTGTCACACTTATAAGACTTAATTATTTGTTGCATGTAATCTAAATATAATAATGGTGGAGCTATAACTATAGAAAAATTACAACTTTTTATTATATGACTAATCTTACTAATAAAACTATTAATTAAATATTTATTACCATTCAGTTTCCAATTACTTATAATTAACAAATTTTTCATTATATTCCTTGATATTAAAAGTAATTTTTGACTTAATATTATAAATTATTATATTAAAATTAATAATAACTATTATATTTACACATAAGATAACGCTATAGATATCTACATAACTATAATAATTTTATTATTTTCTATTTAATCATAAGATGTTAGTTAAATAAATTAACTTATCTTAACTATAAAATAAATAAGCTTAGATCTTCATTAGATATTAACGAGTCTAAATGATTATGAACGTAATTTGCATCAATAGATAATTTTTTACCACTCCATTCACTAGCTTCATATGATATATCTTCCATTAATCTTTCTAATACGGTATGTAAACGGCGAGCACCAATATTTTCAGTTCGTTCATTAACTTGCCAAGCAGCTTCAGCAATACATTTAATTCCATCAGCAGTAAAAGTAATATTTACTCCTTCAGTTGCCATTAGAGCAGTATATTGAGTAGTTAATGATGCATTAGGTTCAGTTAAAATACGTTCAAAGTCTTCAGTAGTTAATGCTTTTAATTCAACTCTAATAGGTAATCTACCTTGTAATTCTGGAATCAAATCAGCTGGACTAGATACCTGAAATGCACCGGAAGCAATAAACAAGATATGATCTGTTTTTACCATACCATGTTTAGTAGATACTGTGCACCCTTCTACAAGAGGTAATAAATCACGTTGTACTCCTTCCCTTGAAATATCTGGTCCAGATATTTCTCCTCCTCTTCTACATATTTTATCTATTTCATCAATAAAAACTATTCCGTGTTGTTCTACTGCTTCAATAGCTTTTTCTTTTAATTCTTCAGGATTAATTAATTTAGCAGCTTCTTCTTCAGTAAGAAGTTTCATAGCATCTTTAATTTTAATTTTTCTTAATTTTTGTTTCTGTCCAGCAAGGTTTTTAAACATAGATTGTAGTTGATTAGTCATTTCTTCCATCCCTGGAGGAGCCATAATTTCTACTCCTAATGAGGATGTTGCAATATTAATTTCAATTTCTTGATTATCTAGTTTACCTTCACGTAATTGTTTACGAAAATTTTGTCTAATCTGTGATAAATCTTGTTGTTCATCTACTTGTCCCCAAGTATTTTTTTTAGTTGTTGGTACCAATACATCGATAATTCTTTCTTCTGCTAATTCTTCAGCACGAAAACGATTTTGTTCCATATATTGTAACCTAATCATTTTTACCGCTGTATCAGTTAAATCACGAATAATGGAATCTACTTCTTTTCCAACATATCCTACTTCAGTAAATTTAGTTGCTTCTACTTTAATAAATGGAGCATTAGCTAATTTTGCTAAACGACGAGCAATTTCTGTTTTACCAACACCAGTTGGGCCAATCATTAAAATATTTTTAGGGGTAATTTCATGACGTAATACTTCATCTAATTGCATACGACGCCAACGATTTCTTAAAGCAATAGCAACTGCTCGTTTAGCATGATACTGTCCAATAATATAAGCATCAAGTTCACTAACTATTTCACGGGGGGTCATTTCAGACATATTTTCGCCTTTAAGTTTTTGATATTAGTTCTTCAATAGTATAAGAATAATTTGTATATATACAAATATCGCTAGAAATTTTTAAAGCTTTTTTAACAATTTCCTTTGCATTTAGGTTAGTATTCTCTAGTAATGCAAGTGCCGCAGATTGACCATAAGGACCACCAGAGCCAATAGCAATTAAATTATTTTCTGGTTGTATAACATCACCATTACCAGTAATAATTAAAGAAGTATTATTGTCAGCTACAGCTAATAAAGCTTCTAACCTACGTAACATACGATCAGTACGCCAATCTTTAGCTAATTCTACTGCCGCTCTAGTTAAATGACCTTGATGCAATTCTAATTTACGTTCAAATAATTCAAATAACGCAAAAGCATCTGCTGTACTGCCAGCAAAACCAGCAATAACTTTATTATTATGTAATTTTCGTACTTTACGAACATTACTTTTCATGATAGTATTACCAATTGTTGCTTGACCATCGCCACCAATAACAACATATCCATGACGACGTACACCTATAATAGTTGTCATAATCTTTTTATTTTATTATTAATGATATATTTAAAGAATATTATTTATCATATTATGAAACACAATTATATAATTTTCAATATTTTATTTAATTGTTTATATTATATTAATAATTAATTATATTATTAACACGTAATAATAAATAGAATCTTTAGCAAGAAATAATAGCATAAACTATATCAAAAATTAATTTTTAATAGTTTAATAATGTACTGGATCTACATCTATTAACCAACTAATTTGATATTTGTTTGATACTAAATTAATACAAGAATAATATTTATTAATAATATTATGTAATGTATTCCTTGATTTACTACTTAGTAATAAGTACCAATAGAAATAGTTTCTTAACTTAAAATAATATGAATATAATGGTCCTATTATTAGGATTTTATTTTTTATAATATTATCCAATATTTGTTTCAATTCTAATAAGAATAGTTTTGCTAATTGATTATTATTAATTACCTTAATTAAGGCATGAAAATTAAATGGTGGTAATTGAGTTAACTTTCTATTATTTAGAATATATTTTGCGGTATTATAATAATTAGTATTTATTAATTGTTTTATTAATGGATGATTAGGAAAATTAGTTTGTATAATAATTTCATATTTCTTATTTACATAATTAATTAATTGGTTATATAACTGAATAAAATATTCAACATATCTAAAATTTTTAGAAAGTAATATATTGTCAATATTCATTAATAAAATTAATGTATCTTTAGTAAAATAATATCTTTTAGATAAAAATAGTGTATTACTAATTATCACACTAGAATTATCTATAATATTATCTTTATACTTATTAAAGTAATCCAAATTACATATTGATATGTTAGGAAATATACTAGATAATAATTTTTTGAAATTATTTATGTTAATATTAATAAATTTTAGCTTGTTATTACATATTTGACAAATATCAGGGATTGTCAATAACACATTACAAAAATCACATTTTAATTTATTATAATATTTATTATATTTGTAGTATTGTTTGCATGTAGTACAATTGACAATATAATGACATGTGTTACATATTAATACTAATTTAGTATTTAATGTATTAATAAATATTAATACCTGATTATTATTTTTTAGATATATTTTAATTTTATTTATTAATACAGGGGATAATTTATTTATTTGCGAATAATAATTAATATCTACCAATACCAGATTAGTAATATTATTTGAGTAATTCTTATTAATTAAAATTTGTCGATACTTATTTTTTTGTATATTGTTAATTGTTTCTAATGATGGAGTCAATGAGCTTAATATTATTGGAATATTATCTACTTTAGCTCTTAAAATAGCTAAATTTCTTACATTGTAGCACCATTTATAATTTGCTTTATATAATATATTATGTTCATCATCTACAATAATTAACCCTAATCTAGTAAATGGTACAAATAAAGAGCATTTAGTACCAATTACTATCGGTATATTATTATACCAAATATTTAACCAAGTATTAAATTTTATTTTATCATTTAAACTAGAATACATAACTCCTATTGGAAAATTTATTTTATCTTCTAATGAAGATAATAATTTAAATATCAATACCACTTCTGGTACAAGAATAAGTATTTGTCTTTTATGTTTTAAAATATTTTTTATAATTTCTAAGAATATCTTAATTTTGTCATTATCTTTTATATTATTAATTACTGTTACTGAAAAATTATTTATGTTTTTGAATAAATTATAATTATTATTAATTGTATTTTCATGTAATAACTTATTACAAGTTTTGTACCATATTTTTGATATTGAAGTATTAAAGTATAATTTGCATAATTTTTTTTTATGTAATATTTTTAGTACTTTAATAGATTTTTCTGAAAAGTTTATAATATTTTGATATATTGGTTGATTAATTAAAGCACTTAGTATTGTTTTTTGTTTTTTAGTAAAAAATAAATTTTTTTCTATAGTTACCTTATTTAGTTGAGTAATTATTAATGTGTGTAATTGATTGTGTATTAGTTGACCACTTTTGATTTGTTTTGGTAACACACTAAATAGAGCTAAACCAATTGGATAGTGATAATATTGAGAACCCCATATTATTATATGCCATAAACTAGCAGTAAATAATGATTTTTTATCGAAAATATAAATTACGTGCTTAATATTATTAATTAATAGCTTGCTACTTACATTTATATCAGTTACAATGCCAATAATGTTTCTTTTACCAAATGGGACTAATACTCTCGTACCAATTATTGGATTAATATAACTAGCTACTTTGTAAACGAAAGTTTTAAATATTGGTATAGGTAAAGCAACATTAATAATCAATTTATATCCTTTACTAAACTTAATAAAATATTTAGTGTATTATAATATATAAATTAACTATATTAAATCTATTTTTAAGGATATATATTATGAAAAAAAATGTTCATCCTAATTACAATAATATTATAGTAACATGTGTTTGTGGTAATCGAATTAATATTAAATCTACTATTTGTAACGATATTAATATAGATGTATGTAATAAATGTCATCCATTTTACACTGGTAAACAAAGATTATTAGATAATATTGGTCGGGTAAGTATCTTCAATAAAAAATTTAATGCTTATTATAAGTAAATAGTATGGAATATATTATATAAAATATTTTATTAACAAAAATAATAATTTTGTAATAAATATTATCTATTTAAATACTAATTACATTTAATGATTCAAAACCGTAATATTTCAGTACTATCGATAAATTTTTCGTTTTTTTAGTTAAACTAACGCAATATGCTTTATCGTATATAAATCTATTATTCTGGTTATAATGTATATTGTTTTTTATAAAGTTTAATATAAAATTAATAGTAATAATATTAGAATCTATAATAATTTTTTTTTTCAAAATATGCAGTAAATTTGATGTAAATAAGCTAAAATGTGTACAACCTAATATTATTGTATCTGGAGTATTTTTATTACTATCTTTCCACATAGCAAAGATTTTGTATAATGGTGAAATTGATAAATAATAACCTTGTAAAATTTTTTCTGCTAAATATACTAACTGCATAGAAGGTATTAATGTAATTGTATATTTATAAGATAATTTATCTACTATATTACTTATATAAGCACTATAAATAGTATTATTAGTAGCTAATAAACAAATATGGTTATTTTTAGTAAATTTTGTAGCTATTCGTATAGCTGGTAAGACACCTATAATAGGATAATCTAGTAATTTTCTTAATTCTGATAATGTTAAAATACTAGCTGTATTACAAGCTATAATAATTAAATCTATTTTATTTAATTTACAGATACTATTAATAATTTTTATTATTCTATTACTAATATAATTCTTATCCTTATTCCCGTAGGGGAAACCAGTATTATCAAATACATAAAAATAATTAGAATAAGGAATAATTCTTTTTATTTGATTATAAAATAGTAAACCACCTAATCCAGAATCAAATATCATAATATTTAATTTATATTTAACATACACTATTTACCTAAAAAATAATAATTTTAAATTTACTAAGAATTATGTATTATATTACTTTATTATAATTACAATATATAATTAAAGCATATTAAATAATTAATAAATTATATTTATCTATAGTTTACAGTATAAATATTTATTAATTTATCGTGATAGTATTATAATTAATTAATTAATAAAGTTATTAATTTTTAATAATTTATAAATATAATTTTAATTAATTTTTTTATATATGACTAATAATCTTTTAATAATTATAGATGGTTCATATTGTTTATATCGTACATACTATTCAGTAGTGTCGATTAATAAAAGTTTAGGTGAATCTAGTGGAGCAATTTATGGAGTATTAAATATTATTAGTTACCTATTAACTAAGTATAAACCTAGTCATATTGTAATTACTTTTGATAAAGGTGGAAAAACGTTTCGTAACAATTTATATAATAATTATAAATGTAATAGAAATCCAATGCCAGATAACTTACGCAAACAAATTACTCCATTAAAGAAATTAATTAAAGCAATTGGTATTTCCACAATATCTATTACTGGAGTAGAAGGTGATGATATAATTGGTACTATCGCTTTATCCACTATAAATTATAATATTAATGTTATTATTGTTAGTAATGATAAAGATATGGCTCAATTAGTATCTGATAAAATTAAATTATTAATTAAAATTTCTGGAAATGTTCTAGGTCCAAACGAAATAAAAGATAAATTTGGAGTTTCACCTAATCTAATTATTGATTATTTAGCACTAGTAGGTGATAGAATTGATAATATTCCTGGAGTTCCTGGTATAGGAGTAAAAACTGCTAGATTATTATTAAATAAATTAGGTAATCTGAAATTATTATATAGTCATTTAGATAAAATCAATAGTAGTGAGTTTTACAGAGCTAAAAAAATTATATCTAATTTAGTACTTTACCGAGAAAATGCTTTTCTTTCTTATAAGTTGGCTACTATTAAAACTAATGTGCCAATAAAATATTCTTATCATGATTTTATACTAAAACAATCTAAATTAAGGTTTTTATCTAATATATTAAAACAATATAATTTATATTATTTCGCAAATAAATTAAGATTTATTAATCTTTAATTTAATAAAAAGTTAAATTAGATATTGCAATTTAAATAAGGTACTTTAGGTAACCATCGTTTAATAAGTAATTTTGCTTTTTCTGGATAATTCTTTTTTACATAAAAAGCTAGTAATTTAGTTTGATTAATAATATTATAATCATACTTAATATCGAATATTTTTAATTTTAATTGACCAATTTGATTTAATTCAAATAACTTACTAGGTCCTCTAAATTCTAAATCTTTATTTGCAATAAATAAACTATTATAATTATTACGTAATATCATTAATTTCTGTTTGGCTTGATCACTGATTGGTGATGTGTATAGTAACACGCAATAAGATTTATTGTTACCTCTACCAATACGTCCTCTTAATTGATATAATTGTGTTAATCCTAAGCGATCAGCGTTTTCTATAATCATAATATTAGCATTAGGAATATCAATACCAACTTCAATCACTGTAGTAGTAACTAATAAATTAATTTTACCATCTTTGAAATCTTGTATTATTTGTTGTTTTTTTAAAAAATTTAGTTTACCATATATCAAACCAATATTGATTTCTGGTAACTGACTAACTAATTCTTTCCATACTATTTTAGCAGATTTAATATAATAATGTTTAGAAGGTTCTACGATTGAACATACCCAATATACTTGATAAGATTTATTTAAACATAATTCATAAATACGTTTTATTATAATATTTCGTTTATTATCTGACATTAGTACAGTAGTAACTGATACTTTATTCTGCTGAGATAATGATTTCATAGTAGAAATATTTACTCCAAGATATTTTACAATAGCTAATGTTCTAGGTATTGGAGTAGCTGTCATAATTAATTGATGAGGATAACAATTATTTATAATACCTTTATTATATAGAATAAATCTTTGATATACTCCAAAACGATGTTGTTCATCAATTATAATTAATGCTAATTTAGCAAAATTTACTCGTTTTTGTAATAATGTATGTGTTCCAATAATCATTAATACATTACCATTACTAATTTTTAAACATTGTTCATGATAATTTTTATTACTAATTTTCTTAGTAAGAATACATACATCAATACCTAATGGATTAAACCATTTTTTAAATGTTTTTCCGTGTTGGATTGCTAATATTTCTGTTGGTACCATAAAAGCAACTTGTTTTCCACTACTAATAATTATTAATGCGGTTAACGCAGCTATAACTGTTTTTCCAGAACCAACATCTCCTTGTAATAATCTCACCATTGGTGTATTTTTACATAAATCATTAATAATTGATTTAAAAATTTTGTTTTGAACCTTATTTAAGGTAAATGGTAAATTTTTTATAAATAAATTAATTAATTTATTATTATAGTAATTTATACGATGATTATTTTTTTTATCGTAGAAATTAATAAAATTTAAATAATATGATAGTAATTCTTCAATTGCTAATCTTTTTCTTGCTGGATTATTATATAGATGTAAATTATTAATTGTTGTGTCATTTGGTGGATAATGTATATTATATAATGCATCTTGCAATGTAGTTAAATGATTAAAATAATTATTATTTGGTAATAATTCATCTAGTAGTATATTGTCTTTTAAGTACTTTAATGCATATAAAATTATTTTTCTAATTTTGTTTTGACTAATGCCTTTAATATTTGGGTATATAGGTATAAATTTATTATTAATGTAAAAATTATTAGTTAGTAATTTATATTCTGGATTAATAATGGTAATACCATAGCTAGTATATTTAGCTGTTCCGCTAAGTAGAATAGTTTTATTTGTTAAGTAACTAATATATCGTTTAATGTTTTTAGCATTAAAAAAACATATTTTAATTTTACCACTATTATCATAAAAATGACAAATTAAGATTAATTTTTGATTAATATTAATAACATAATTATTTTTAATTACTCCTTTAATTGTAATTAATTTATTTAGTTTAATATCTTTAATTGGTGTAATTTTATTATAGTTATAATACTTATTTGGTAAGTAAAGTAATATATCACATAAATTTTTAATACCTACTGACTTTAATATGTTAATAATCTTACTATTTACTTTTAATATAGTATTAGTTAATAAAAAACTACATAATGGATACATTAAAATTTTATTTACTTAATAAATTAATAAAATAATATTAATTTTAATAGATATTAAATTTAATTAATATAATGTTATTATCTTTAATTTCTAATATTACTCCGTAATTATACCACGCACCAAGTATAACATGACAATAATTATTACGATTAATGACTATTTCTCTATGAATATGACCATGTATAATAATTGATGGCTTATATTTGTTTATATTACGTAGTAGTTTATAATTATTAATATTAAAATTATTATGTGATTTATTTGTACTATGCATTCTTATTATATTTTTTAATTTTATTCTAACTTTAATAGGTAATTTTAAAAATAAATATTTTATAAATTTACATCTAGTTAACCAAAAAAATAGTTTATAACTAGTATCATTTATACATAAATCATCACCATGTAATATTAATATTTTATTAGTTAAATAATTAATTATTAATTTAGAAGGTAATAATTTAATCTTACAAAGATTAGCATAGTTGTTACCTAATAAAAAATCTCTGTTACCATGAATTAGGTAACATGGTATATTATATTGACTTAGTATATTAATTGTATTAGCTATCTTTTTTGAGATTTTATCTATATAATCATCACCAATCCATGATTCAAATAAATCACCTAAAATATATAATGCTGTAGAATTTACAGCATATCTTTTGATAAAAAAATCAAAATGATTGATAATATTTGGTTTATTATTACTTAAATGTATATCTGCAACAAATAATATTGTCATATAATGTATCTTAAATTATAATTATGTTAGTTTTAGTATACAATAAAATTGTATAATAATTTTTATTTACAAGAAATTTTTATTTATGTTAAAAATATTTAATTCGTTAACAAGAAAAAAAGAATATTTTACACCATTGAATAACAATATTATTAATATTTATATATGCGGAGTGACTGCTTATGATTTATGTCATATAGGTCATGGTAGAACATTTTTGTTATTCGATGTGATAATTAGATACTTACGTTATAAGGGTTATTTAGTTAAATATGCACGTAATATTACTGATATTGATGATAAAATTATTAATACAGCAAATAATAATAATGAATCAATTGAAGAATTAACTAGTCGCATGATTAATTTTATGCATAATGATTTTAAAAAACTTAATATTATTAAACCTAATTTAGAACCAAGAGTAACTAATCATATTAGTGAAATATTAAATTTAATCATGTGTTTAGTGAAAAAAAAACATGCTTATATTACTAAAAATGGTGATGTAGCATTTAGTGTTAATAGCTATAAAAATTATGGTGCTTTATCTAATTGTAATATTAATAATATTTATCATGAAAATAAGGTTTTTTCTAAAAATAAAAATTATCCGTTAGATTTTATTTTATGGAAACGAATTAACGATCATTATATAAATTGGATATCACCATGGGGAAAAGGTAGACCTGGATGGCATACAGAATGTGCTGCTATATGCAATTATTTATTTGGTAATAATTTTGATATTCATGGAGGTGGTATTGATTTAATTTTTCCTCATCATGAAAATGAAATAGCACAAGCTGTTTGTGCTTATGGTGGAATATATTCCAATATTTGGATGCATACTGGAATAGTAAAAGTAAATAATAGTAAAATGTCAAAATCACTAAAAAATTATTGTACAATTAAAGATTTACTAAAATTATTTGATGGTGAAGTAATAAGATTATTTGTTATATCTAGTCATTATCGTAGTAGTATCAATTATGAGTTAGATAATTTACTTAAATCATATAAATCATTAAGAAAATTATATATTACATTAAATTACTTTCATCAGTCTACATTTAATAATAACAATATTGATGATCAATATACACAATTATTTTTTCAAGCTATGGATGACGATTTTAATACTCCATTAGCTCTATCAATATTATTTAATATAGCACATAAAACTAATTTCTTAAGAACTAAACATGATAATATATTAGCATTTAAATTAGCTAATACTCTAAAAAAATTAGCTAATATATTGGGACTATTATATCATGATACCAATGATTTTTTAAATCAGTATAAAAAAAATTTTTCTGATTTAACTAAAATTAATTTATTAATACAACAAAGAAATTTAGCTAGAAAGCAAAAAAAATGGGATATAGCTGATAATATAAGAAAGCAGTTATTATTAAAAGGTATAAGATTAGAAGATAATGATAATAATACTATTTGGTTTACTTCTTAAGTTTAATCTAGTAAAATAGCTGCTTGTAGTGTATTTTTCATTAAAATTGCTACCGTAATTGGTCCAATCCCACCTGGGACCGGAGTAATATAACTAGCTCTACTTAAAGAGCTTTTATAATCAATATCACCAACTAATTTACCATTAGTTAGTTTATTAATACCAATATCAATAATTATTGCACCTAATTTAATCCATGAACCAGGAATAAAGTTAGGTTTACCAATTGCAACTATTAATAAGTCAGCATGGTTTACATAATATTTTAAATTACTAGTGTACTTACTTATTACAGTAACTGTACAACCAATATTTAGTAATTCAAAAAACATTGGTCTTCCTACTATGTTTGATGAATTAATAATTACAGCATGTAATCCAGAAACATTAATATTATAGTATTTTAATAATGTAATAACAGCTAAAGGAGTACATGGACTAAGTAATGGATTACTTTGACATAAACGTCCAATATTATATGGATGGAATCCATCAACATCTTTTTTATGATTAATATATTGTAATGTACTAAACTTAATATTAGTTGGTAGTGGAAGTTGTATCAAGATACCATGTATTTTTTTGTTTTTATTAAGTTTTTTAATAATAGTAATTAATTCTACTGTACTAACAGTATTAGGTAAATTATAACATAAAGAAAAAAAACCTACTTCTTGACAAACCTCTCTTTTATGTTTAATATAAATTGTTGACGCAGGATTATCACCAACTAAAATAGTTGCTAATCCAGGAATTAATTTTCCTAATTTTATTCTTTTTTTTACTATTGATAAAATTTTATTTTTTATATGTTTGGCTACTAAATGACCATCAAATATTTTTGCTATCATCTGTTTTTAAATTAGCACTAATTTTAATAAAAATATATAAAATTCGCGCTCTTAGCTCAATCGGATAGAGCAACAGCCTTCTAAGCTGTAGGTTACAGGTTCGATTCCTGTAGAGCGTAAAACAACTTAGGTGTTATAAGGTTAAATTCTCACGGGCAATTAGTATCAGTTAGC
>JAOBJS010000033.1 GCA_025728375.1 Candidatus Lightella neohaematopini | reverse complement strand
AAACAACTTAGGTGTTATAAGGTTAAATTCTCACGGGCAATTAGTATCAGTTAGCTAAATATCTCACAATACTTACACACCTGACCTATTAACGTTATAGTCTTTAACGGCCCTTTAGGAGGAATTCCCTCTGGGAAGACTAATCTTGAGGAAAGCTTCCCGCTTAGATGCTTTCAGCAGTTATCTTATCCGTACTTAGCTACCGGGCAATACCATTGGTATGATAACCCGAACACCATAGGTACGTCCACTCCGGTCCTCTCGTACTAGGAGCAGCTCCTCTCAATCTTCCAACGCCCACGGCAGATAGGGACCGAACTGTCTCACGACGTTCTAAACCCAGCTCGCGTACCACTTTAAATGGCGAACAGCCATACCCTTGGGACCTACTACAGCCCCAGGATGTGATGAGCCGACATCGAGGTGCCAAACACCGCCGTCGATATGAACTCTTGGGCGATATCAGCCTGTTATCCCCGGAGTACCTTTTATTCGTTGAGCGATGGCCTTTCCATACAGAACCACCGGATCACTAAGACCTGCTTTCACATCTGCTCGAATTGTCACTCTCGCAGTTAAGTTAGCTTATGCCTTTGTACTAAACTTACGATATCCGACCGTAATTAGCTAACCTTTGTACTCCTCCGTTACCTTTTAGGAGGAGACCGCCCCAGTCAAACTACCCACCAGACACTGTCTTCAATCCGGATTACGGATTTGAGTTAGAATACCAAATACTAAAGGGTGGTATTTCAATGTTGACTCCATACTAACTGGCGTTAGTATTTCATAGTCTCCCACCTATCCTACACATTAGTAATCAATATTCAATATCAAGTTATAGTAAAGGTTCACGGGGTCTTTCCGTCTTGCCGCGGGTACGCCGCATCTTCACGGCGATTTCAATTTCACTGAGTCTCAGGTGGAGACAGTCTGGCCATCATTACGCCATTCGTGCAGGTCGGAACTTACCCGACAAGGAATTTCGCTACCTTAGGACCGTTATAGTTACGGCCGCCGTTTACCGGGGCTTCGATCAAAAGCTATTATATTTGTATATAATAACCTTCTTAATTAACCTTCCGGCACCGGGCAGGCGTCACACTGTATACTTCCACTTACGTGTTTGCACAGTGCTGTGTTTTTAATAAACAGTTGCAGCCAGCTATTATCTGCGACTAACTTCAGCTCCAAAAGTATTTTTTTCACTTACATGTTAGCGTGCCTTCTTCCGAAGTTACGGCACCATTTTGCCTAGTTCCTTCACCTGAGTTCTCTCAAGCGCCTTAGTATTCTCTACCTAACTACCTGTGTCGGTTTGTGGTACGAGTAAATATTATTTAACGTTTAGAGGATTTTCTTGTAAGTATAGCATTAATTCCTTCATCACCTTAGTGATCCGTCATCACATCTCAGTGTTAAATAAGAAATATTTTTTATTTATTTCTTCACCTACATGCTTAAACCGAAAACCGTTACTCGGCGAACCTAGCTTTCTTCGTCCCCCCATCACAAATAATATTTAGTACAGGAATATTAACCTGTTATCCATCGACTACGCCTTTCGGCCTCATCTTAGGTGTCGACTTACCCTGCTCCGATTAACGTTGAACAGGAAACCTTAGTTTTTCGGCGAATAGGTTTTTCACCTATTTTATCGTTACTCATGTCAGCATTCGCACTTCTGATATCTCCAATATACTTTACAATATATCTTCACAGACCTACAGAACGCTCCTCTACCCAATAAAAATTATTATATATTATTGATAATTTTTATTGCCGCAGCTTCGGTACATAATTTAGCCCCGTTAAATCTTCCGCACAGGCCGACTCGACTAGTGAGCTATTACGCTTTCTTTAAATGATGGCTGCTTCTAAGCCAACATCCTAGCTGTCTATGCCTTCCTACATCGTTCTCCACTTAATTATGATTTTGGGACCTTAGCTAGCGATCTGGGTTGTTTCCCTTTCCACAATGGATGTTAGCACCCACTGTGTGTCTCCCGTGATAATATTCTATGGTATTCGGAGTTTGTATTGGTTTGGTAATTCTATGTGAATCCCTAACCGAAACAGTGCTCTACCCCCATAGATAAACACGAGGCACTACCTAAATAGCTTTCGAGGAGAACCAGCTATCTCCCGGTTTGATTGGCCTTTCACCCCTAACCACAAGTCATCCGCTAATTTTTCAACATTAGTCAGTTCGGTCCTCCAGTTAGTGTTACCTAACCTTCAACCTGCTCATGGTTAGATCACCGGGTTTCGGGTCTATATACTGCAACTTAACGCCTGATTATGACTCGGTTTCCCTACGGCTCCCTTTTATAAGTTAACCTTGCTACAGAATATAACTCGCTGACCCATTATACAAAAGGTACGCAGTCACATATATATTATTTATATATGCTCCTACTGATTGTACGTATATAGTTTCAGGTTCTATTTCACTCCCCTAACCGGGGTTCTTTTCGCCTTTCCCTCACGGTACTAGTTCACTATCGGTCAATTAGTAGTATTTAGTCTTAGAGGATGGTCCCCCTATCTTCAGACAAGATAACACGTGTCTCGTCCTACTTGTTAAGTATGTTAATATAGTTATTTTAAGATACTGGGCTATCACCTATTATTGCTAGTTTTTCCAAACTATTTTCCTAATAAATATATTAATGAATATACTTAAGACTACTCCCTGTTCGCTCGCCACTACTAAGGGAATCTCATGTTGATTTATTTTCCTCAAGATACTTAGATGTTTCAGTTCTCTTGGTTTGCTTCATTAAACTATGAATTTATTTAATGATGATACTATTGTATCAGGTTACCCTATTCGGATATCGCCGGATATTAACACCTCTTATCGATTCACC
Source organism: Candidatus Lightella neohaematopini (assembly GCA_025728375.1). Lineage (GTDB taxonomy): Bacteria > Pseudomonadota > Gammaproteobacteria > Enterobacterales > Enterobacteriaceae > Lightella > Lightella neohaematopini_C. Next base: position 207 of record JAOBJS010000033.1, on the reverse strand, counting down.
GACGCTTTTCGCAGATTAGCACGTCCTTCATCGCCTCTAATTGCCTAGGCATCCACTATATACGCTTAGTAACTTAACCTTATAACCCTAAGTTGTTTTTAGAGAAACTATTACTTATTAAATATATTGTTAAAGAACTTAAAATTTTAATGTATATGAGTGGCGTATGGTACGCTATTTTTTAATTGTGTCAAGATATTTGTATTA